>NZ_DJDN01000056.1:341-98156 GCF_002431095.1 Pantoea sp. UBA5923
TCGGATCGACCACCAGCGCCAGGCGCTCTTCGATATTGGAAACCAGCTTCTGGAAGTAAGGCACCGGCTCCAGCGTCTCTTCATCGCGGTAGACCCCGACCACGCTGATACGCGCGCTCGGCACATGCTCAAGCACCCCTTCCATCATCCCCAGACCGGCGCGCAGAATCGGCACTACGGTGATTTTTTTACCTTTGATTTGATCGATTTCCACCGGGCCGTTCCAGCCTTCGATGGTGACGCGCTCGGTTTCCAGATCGGCGGTGGCTTCGTAGGTCAGCAGACTGCCGACTTCCGACGCCAGCTCGCGGAAGCGCTTTGTACTGATATCGTGCTCACGCATCAAGCCCAGTTTATGTTTGACCAGCGGGTGTTTAACTTCCACGATCTTCATTGGTGTTCTCCCGGAATGAGTTGAGCTAAAAAAAAATCGCGGGATTATACCGCCTTTTCGCAAGCGCGCCATATGTCGTTGCGCAAAGAGGGAAACATTAGTTCCTGTATTCAAGGATTGATGAAAATCGTCCGGCGCGCAATTTGACCAGGCAATGGGGCTCGCAAACGTTTGCCTGCGCTGTTAGAATTGCCGCGCTTTTTGTTAACCACCAACCGCAATCGCGTGGGGATTCCGCAGTGACCGACAAGACCTCTCTCAGCTACAAAGACGCCGGCGTTGATATCGATGCTGGTAATGCTCTGGTTGACCGTATTAAAGGCGTAGTGAAAAAGACTCGCCGCCCGGAAGTGATGGGTGGGCTGGGCGGTTTCGGCGCACTTTGCGCGCTGCCGCAGAAATATCGCGAGCCGGTGCTGGTCTCCGGAACCGACGGCGTCGGCACCAAGCTGCGTCTGGCGATGGATCTGAAGCGCCATGACGCTATCGGCATCGATCTGGTCGCCATGTGCGTGAACGATCTGGTGGTTCAGGGCGCGGAACCGCTGTTTTTCCTCGACTATTACGCCACTGGCAAGCTGGATGTCGAGACCGCTTCTTCTGTTATCACCGGCATCGCCGAGGGCTGCCTGCAGTCCGGCTGCGCGCTGGTCGGCGGCGAAACCGCAGAAATGCCGGGCATGTACCACGGCGAAGATTATGACGTGGCCGGTTTTTGCGTCGGCGTGGTCGAAAAATCGGAAATTATCGACGGGTCAAAAGTGCAGGACGGCGACGTGCTGATCGCGCTGGGCTCCAGCGGCCCGCACTCCAACGGTTATTCGCTGGTGCGCAAAATTCTTGAAGTAAGCCAGACCGATCCGCAGACCAAACAGCTGGACGGCAAACCGCTGGCGGATCATCTGCTGGAGCCGACCCGCATCTATGTGAAAAACATTCTGAGCCTGATCGAGCAGGTCGATGTGCATGCGATTGCTCACCTGACCGGCGGCGGCTTCTGGGAAAATATTCCGCGCGTACTGCCAGATAATACCCAGGCGATTATCGACGAGAAGAGCTGGGAATGGCCTGCCGTCTTTAACTGGCTGCAGCAGGCGGGCAACGTCAGCCGTCACGAGATGTACCGCACCTTTAACTGCGGCGTAGGCATGGTGATTGCGCTAAGCGCTGCCGAAGCGGATAAAGCGGTCGAGCTGATGCGCGCCGCAGGCGAGAAAGCCTGGAAAATCGGCGTGATTAAAGCCTCAGACTCGGAAGAGCGCGTGGTTATTAACGCATGAAAAAGCTGGTTGTGCTGATTTCCGGCAACGGAAGCAATCTTCAGTCCATCCTCGACGCCTGCACCAGCGGGCGTATTAACGGCAGCGTCGCTGCCGTTTTCAGTAATAAATCGACCGCTTTCGGCCTGACGCGCGCGCGCGAGGCGGGCGTGCCGACCCATACGCTGGCGGCCAGCGATTTTCCTGACCGCGAGGCGTTTGATCGCCAGCTGATGCAGGAGATTGACGCCTACGCGCCCGATCTGGTGGTGCTGGCGGGTTATATGCGCATTCTGAGCAGCGCCTTTGTCGCTCACTATCAGGATCGCCTGCTGAATATCCATCCTTCGCTGCTGCCGAAATACCCCGGCCTGCATACCCATCGTCAGGCGCTGGAGAACGGTGACGCTGAACACGGCACCTCCGTACACTTCGTCACCGACGAACTGGACGGCGGCCCCGTCGTGCTGCAGGCCCGCGTACCGGTCTTCCCCGGCGACGACGAAGATGAGATCACCGCGCGCGTGCAGCATCAGGAGCATGCGATCTATCCGCTGGTGGTTAGCTGGTTTGTCGAGGGACGTTTAGCGATGCGCGAAGGCAAGGCCTGGCTGGATAATCAGCCACTGCCGCCGCAGGGCTATGCGTACGATTAACAGCTACCGGGCCGTTGCCAACTGACGGCTCGCAAAGTCACACGCAGGCGTCCCGCAACAGGGACGCCTTAACCCTTTTGCAATGGGTTGTATCACCCTCCGCTAGCCGTAGCGTCCGGTAATGTAATCCTCGGTGCGCCGGTTGCGCGGCGAGGTAAAAATGCGATCCGTTTCATCAAACTCCACCACCGCGCCCTGATGCATAAAGGCGGTGTAGTCGGAGACGCGCGACGCCTGCTGCATATTGTGGGTGACCAGCACCAGCGTAAAATGCTGTTTCAGCGTGGTCATCAGCTCTTCGATCACCAGCGTAGAGATGGGATCGAGCGCCGAGGTCGGCTCATCCAGCAGCAACACCTCTGGTTCGATAGCAATGGCGCGGGCGATCACCAGACGCTGCTGCTGACCGCTGGAAAGCGTCAGGGCGTTCTGCCCTAGCTGATCTTTTACTTCGCTCCACAGCGCCGCCGCGCGCAGCGCGCGTTCGCACGCCTCGTTCAGCACCCGCCGGTCGCGCACGCCCTGCAGCCGCAGGCCATAAACCACATTTTCATAAATCGATTTGGGGAACGGATTGGGCCGCTGAAACACCATGCCGATACGACGCCGCAGCGCCGACAGATCCTGCGACGGCTGCATAATGGCGTGGTCGCCCAGCAGAATTTCGCCCTCAATACGGCAGCTATCCACCACGTCGTTCATGCGATTAAAGCAGCGCAGCAGCGTCGATTTGCCGCAGCCAGACGGCCCAATCAGCGCGGTAATGCGCTTCTCAGGAATACGCAGCGAAATATCATGCAGCGCCTGACGCTCGCCATACCACAACGAAAGGTGGTTTAGCGTCAGCGCCGTTTCGGTATCGGGCATCATAGTCATCATCTTTTATTGGGTCATCAGGCGATAGCGTTCGCGCAGCCGATGGCGCAGCGCCATCGCCAGCAGGTTGAGCGACAGAATAATCAACACCAGCAACAGCGCCGTAGCGTACACCAGCGGGCGATCGGCCTCGACATTGGGGCTCTGAAAGGCGAGATCGTAAATCTGGAAGCCGAGGTGCATAAATTTGCGGTCGAGATGCAGATAAGGAAATACCGCATCGACCGGCAGCTCCGGCACCATTTTTACCACGCCCACCAGCATCAGCGGCGCGGTCTCTCCCGCCGCGCGCGCCACTGCTAAAATCAGGCCGGTCAGCATCGCGGGAAGCGCCATTGGCAGCACGACGTGCCACAGCGTTTCCGCCTGGGTCGCGCCCAGCGCCAGCGAGCCCTGACGCAGCGAGTCAGGTATACGCGACAATCCCTCTTCAGTGGCGACAATCACCACTGGCAGCGTCAGCAGCGCCAGCGTCAGCGACGCCCACAGCAGCCCAGGCGTGCCGAACGTGGGATTAGGCAACGAACGGGAAAAGAAGAGCTGATCGAGCGTGCCGCCTGCCAGCCAGACAAAAAAGCCCAGCCCAAAAACGCCATACACAATCGACGGCACGCCCGCCAGATTTACCACCGCGATGCGCACCAGCCGCGTCAATGCGTTGCGACCAGCATATTCATGCAGCCAGATGGCGGAGATGACGCCAAACGGCATGACGACCAGCGACATCAGCAGCACCATCAGTACGGTGCCGAAAATCGCTGGAAAGGCGCCGCTTTCGCTTTCGCCATCCGCGGGCGAATCGCTGACGAAATGCCAGATCTGACGCAGCGTGTGCGTTAGCTTTTGCTGCGCGTTCATGGTGTTAGGACGCCATGCCTCAACCACCTGTGCCAGCGGAATGGCATGTTCGCGATCCTGCGCGTCGCGCAGAATCAGCACGTCGCGCTGGCTCTCGCGCTGCAAGTCAGCCAGCTGGCTGCTGAGCCGGGCGAAACGGCGCTGCAACGCCGCCTGGTTGGCCTCGAACTCCGACAGCGCGCGCGTATCGAATTGCTGCTGCTGCCGTAGCCGATCGGCGCGCACGTCCAGCGCCGCCAGCTGGTCGTTGAGGCGCGTCAGATCGACATGGCGAATGCGGTTGATTTTATGCAGTAGCGCGCGCACCTGATCCAGCCGCTGGTTCAGCAGCGCATCGGGATCGCGCGCCGTCAGCGCCTCGTTATCTTCGCGCAGGCCGGCAAACCAGCCGTAGGCGTTGCCGCCGCTGCGCCGCTGCAGCACCATCACCTCTTTCGGCTGGCTGACATTCAGCGCCTCACGCGCATAGATCACGCGGAAATCGGGCGCGTCCCAGTCGCGGTTGCCGGTTTTAATCAGGTAGCGATGGACCTGGCTTACCGGCGGCAATGAATCATTCTCCGCTGCTGGCGCGGGGAAATGGGGTTGATGCTCAAGGGTTTCGCCCAGCAGCGCCGTCGGCTGGCCGCCGGGCTGCGTCATCTGGTAGAGATCGACGCGCTGCGGCCAGAAGGCGCGCACTCCCTGCCACGCCAGCAGCGCAATCATCAGGGTAAAAGCCAGCAGACAGACGCCGACCGCGCCTGCGGTCAGCCAGCGCCAGCGGTCATTTTGTCGCATCGCCTTCATGCCTGGCCCTCGTGCTGGCTGTATCGCTGGCGCAAGCGCTGACGGATCAGCTCGGCCAGCGTGTTAATAATCAGGGTAAAGACCAGCAGCATCAGCGCGCTGAGAAACAGGATTCTGTAGTGCGCGCTGCCTGCCGCCGCCTCCGGCATCTCAATGGCGATGTTAGCGGAAAGCGCGCGCAGCCCGGAAAAAAGACCGCCCTGGCTCTGCGGCGTGTTGCCGGTCGCCATCAGCACAATCATGGTTTCCCCTACTGCGCGGCCAAAGCCAATCATCAGCGCGGCGAAAATGCCAGCCGACGCGCCCGGCAGCACCACTCGCGTCAGGGTCTGCCAGGGCGTTGCGCCCAGCGCCAGCGACCCCTGCCCCAGCGCCGCAGGCACGCTGAACAGCGCATCCTCCGAGAGGGTAAAAATCAGCGGCACCAGCGCGAAGCCCATCGCCAGACCGGCAACCAGCAGGTTGCGCTGTTCATAGTGCGGCAGCCATTCCGCAGCGTCGCGCATCAGGAAGGTGGGGATAATCAGCGTAGCCAGCGTCACAATCAGCAGTAACGGCAGCAGCAGCATCACTTCGCGCCCCGGCTGACGCCAGCGCGGCGGCAGATGCCGACTGAGCGCGCCGCAGATAAGCAGCGTCGCCGCCAGCGTCAGCGGCAGCAGCAATACGCCGAGCAGCGCCTGGCTGATATGCGGCGCCAGCCACAGCCCGGTGATAAGCCCAATAACCACGCTGGGCAGCGCGCCCATCATCTCGATTGCCGGTTTAACCCAGCGTCGCAGGCCCGGCGCCATAAACCAGGCGGTATACATGGCGGCCGCCAGCGCCAGCGGCGTGGCGAACAGCAGCGACAGCGCCGCCGCTTTCAGCGTACCGGCAACCATCGGCATAAAGCTGAACTTAGCCTGATAGCTGTCTGCGGCGTTAGTAGACTGCCAGACCCAGTCCGGCGCGGGGTAATTTTCATACCAGATTTTTTGCCAGAAGCTGCGCCAGCTAACGTCTGGCCAGGGGTTGTCGAGACGCAAGACCTGCCAGCTGCCAGCGCGCTCCAGCAGCAGCGCGTCGCCGCGCGGCGAGAAGGCGGCGCTTTCTATCCCAGGCGCAAGCTGGCGTTGCAGGACGGGGCCAGGCTGCTTGCTGGCGAACAGTTTCAGCGCGCCGCCGGGCTCCAGCGTGGCGAAGACGCGGCGCTGCGTTTCTGTGACGATCTCTGCGGTCGGGCTGCTCCCGGCGAAAGTGCGAATTTCATGCAGGCGCGGCCCTTCCGCTCCGGCGATAGCGAACCACTGCGTGACGCCGCGGCCATCCTGAATCAACAGGCTTCGCCCGCCTGCCAGCAGATGCAGGCTACGCGGCGGCTGCGCCAGCGACACCGTTTCGCGCAGCGTCGCCCGGTCGTCGTCGAGCTGCCAGACGCGCAGCACGTTGCCCTCACTGGCATAGAGCAGATCGCCCTGCGGCGACAAAAGCAGATGATCAGCATGCGCCTGCGGCAGCTCGACGATGCGCGGTGCCTGCTGAGGTGCCAGCGTCAATACGCGCAGGCCCGAGTCGGTCAACACGCTGACACGCCATTTGGTTTCGTTTAGCGTCGCCAGCGCCATCGCTTTTACTGCGCCCTCCGGCAGCCGCAAAGGCGTATCGCCGAGCGGATAGTGCCATGCGCCGTCTACCGGCTGCAGCAGCGTCAGCGCGCCCTGCGCGTTAAGCAGCAGCGTGCGCTGGTCAGCGCTGCTGACCACCTGTTGCGGCGCCGGACGCAGCATCAGCGGCGTTTCCGCGGGCTGACCGTTAAGCGGAATAAAGCGCGCCGCGCCATCCTGTCCGATCCGCCAGCCCCGATCGCCCTGATTTCCCACCATCAGCGCGGGCTCGCTATCCCACAGCCGCTGCGCGGCCTGGGGATGAACGCCCGGCGCGGCGAACAGCGGCAGTACCACCCAAATCAACCAGAAAAAGAGCAGCAGCATCAGCAGTAAAATAGCGATGCCGCAGGATGTGACCAGACGCCGCGTGAAGCGGTCGATAGCGCGGCGACGGCGGTCGCTGAAGTTGACGGGAATATGCTTTAGGCTCATGCGGCTCTGAATGAGATCGGTAGTAAGCCGCTATGTTGCCCGTAGCTGGTTGATAAGACAACTATTGACGTTGGACAAGGTTGCCATACTCTCGCCATAATGATGTTGGACACTGGTTCTTTAAGTCCTGCGAACGCGATATGGAGTCAGAATGGGTCAGGAAAAGCTGTATATAGAAAAAGAATTGAGCTGGTTGTCCTTCAACGAGCGCGTTTTACAAGAAGCGGCGGACAAAACCAACCCGTTAATTGAGCGCATGCGTTTTTTGGGGATCTATTCCAATAACCTTGATGAGTTTTACAAAGTACGCTTTGCCGATCTTAAGCGGCGCATCCTGATTGGCGAGGAGCAGGGATCGCCCGGCCTGCCGCGCCATCTGCTGAAGAAAATTCAGCAGCGCGTCATGAAGTCGGAACAGGAATTCGACGGTCTCTATAACGAGCTGCTGCTGGAGCTGGCGCGCAACCAAATCTTTTTGATTAACGAGCGCCAGCTTTCGCCCAATCAGCAGGTATGGCTGCGCCACTACTTCAAACACGATTTGCGTCAGCACATCACGCCGATCCTTATTAATCACGACACCGATCTCACCGAGTTCTTAAAAGATGACTATACCTACCTGGCGGTAGAGATCATCCGCGGCGAGGAGATTCGCTATGCGCTGCTGGAGATCCCTTCCGATAAGGTTCCACGCTTCGTTAATCTGCCCGCTGAATCGCCGCGCCGCCGCAAGCCGATGATCCTGCTGGATAACATCCTGCGCTACTGTCTCGATGACATCTTTAAAGGCTTCTTTGATTACGACGCGCTGAACGCCTATTCAATGAAGATGACGCGCGATGCGGAATACGATCTGGTTACTGAGATGGAGTCGAGCCTGCTGGAGCTGATGTCCTCCAGCCTCAAGCAGCGTCTGACCGCCGAGCCGGTGCGTTTTGTTTATCAGCGCGATATGCCTGACGCCATGGTGGAGCTGCTGTGTAATAAGCTGACCATCTCCAACTACGATTCAATCGTGCCGGGCGGCCGCTACCATAACTTTAAAGATTTCATCGGCTTTCCGGACGTTGGCAAAAGCAATCTGGTCAACCGCCCGCTGCCGCAGATCCGCCATATCGGCTTCGACGGCTTCCGTAACGGCTTCGACGCCATTCGCGATCGCGACATTCTGCTCTACTATCCCTACCACACCTTTGAGCATGTGCTGGAGCTGCTGCGTCAGGCCTCCTTTGACCCGAGCGTGCTGGCGATCAAAATCAACATCTATCGCGTCGCGAAGCATTCGCGCATTATGGATGCGATGATGCACGCCGCCTATAACGGCAAAAAGGTGACCGTTGTGGTGGAGCTGCAGGCGCGTTTCGACGAAGAGGCCAATATTCTGTGGGCCAAACGCTTAACCGAAGCGGGCGTGCACGTTATTTTCTCTGCGCCGGGCCTGAAGATTCACGCCAAGCTGTTCCTGATCTCACGTAAAGAAGGCGACGAAGTGGTGCGCTACGCCCATATCGGTACCGGCAACTTTAACGAGAAAACCGCGCGTATCTATACCGACTATTCGCTGCTGACCGCCGATGCGCGCATCACCAACGAAGTGCGCCGGGTATTTAACTTTATTGAAAACCCTTATCGCCCGGTGAGCTTTGAGCACCTGATGGTGTCGCCGCAGAACTCGCGTCAGATGCTCTACCAGCTGATCGATGCGGAAATCGCCAACGCGCAGCAGGGTCGCCCCTGTGGCATTACGCTGAAAATTAATAACCTGGTGGATAACGGTCTGGTCGATCGTCTCTATGCGGCATCCGGCGCAGGCGTGAAGGTCAATCTGCTGGTGCGCGGCATGTGTTCGCTCATTCCCGATTTGCCTGGGATCAGTGAAAATATTCGCGTGATCAGTATCGTTGATCGCTATCTTGAGCACGATCGCGTCTATATTTTCGAAAACGGCGGCGACAAAAAAGTCTTTCTCTCTTCCGCTGACTGGATGACGCGTAATATCGATCATCGCATTGAGGTCGCAGTCGCGATCCTCGATCCGCGCGTGAAACAACGCATTCTGGACATTATCGCTATTCTGTTTAGTGATACGGTGAAAGCGCGTATCGTTGATAAAGAGTTGGGGAACCGCTATGTTCCGCGCGGCAATCGTCGTAAGGTCCGCTCTCAACTGGCGATTTATGATTACATCAAGAAACTGGAACAGCCTGAATAATCTATGCCCATTTCTCATAAAAGTACGCCAAGACCGCAAGAATTTGCGGCAATCGATCTTGGCTCAAACAGCTTTCATATGGTCATCGCGCGCGTGGTCGACGGCGCTATGCAGGTGCTTGGTCGTCTGAAGCAGCGCGTGCATCTGGCTGACGGTCTGGACAGCAAAAATCGCCTGAGCGAAGAGGCGATGGAGCGCGGGCTGAGCTGCCTGGCGCTGTTCGCTGAACGTTTGCAGGGTTTCAGCGCGAGCAACGTCACCATTGTTGGCACCCATACCCTGCGTCAGGCGGTAAACGCGGAAGAGTTTCTGCAGCGCGCGGCGGAGGTCATCCCCTACCCTATCGAGGTCATTTCCGGTCATGAAGAGGCGCGCCTGATTTTTATGGGCGTCGAACATACGCAGCCGGAGAAAGGACGCAAGCTGGTGATCGACATCGGCGGCGGCTCGACCGAACTGGTGATCGGCGAAAACTTCGAGCCGCAGCTGGTTGAAAGCCGCCGCATGGGCTGCGTCAGTTTCGCTCAGCTCTATTTCCCCAACGGTGAAATCAGCCGCGAAAACTTCCGCCGCGCGCGCCTTGCGGCGACGCAAAAGCTGGAGACGCTGGCGTGGCAGTATCGCCTGCATGGCTGGCAGTACGCGCTCGGCGCGTCGGGCACCATCAAGGCGGCGTGCGAAGTGCTGCAGGCGATGGGTGAAAAAGAGAAGATGATTACGCCAGAGCGGCTGGACATGCTTTATGACGAGGTTATGAAGCATAAATCATTCAACGCGCTGAGCCTGCCGGGCCTTTCTGAAGAGCGTAAATCGGTGTTCGTGCCGGGGCTGGCGATTATTTGCGGCGTGTTCGACGCGCTGGCGATTCGCGAGCTGCGCCTCTCTGACGGCGCGCTGCGCGAAGGCGTCCTCTACGAGATGGAGGGCCGTTTCCGCCATCAGGATATCCGCAGCCGTACGGCGCAGAGCCTGGCGAACCATTACGCCATCGACAACGATCAGGCGCGTCGCGTGCTGGATACCACCGATCAGCTCTATCTGCAGTGGCGCGATCAGAATCCTAAGCTGGCGAACCCGCAGCTGGCGGCGCTGTTGAAGTGGGCAGCGATGCTGCATGAAGTCGGACTGACCATTAACCACAGCGGTATGCAGCGCCACTCCGCCTATATTCTGCAAAACACTAACCTGCCCGGTTTTAACCAGGATCAGCAAACGCTGCTGGCGGCGCTGGTACGCTTCCATCGCAAAGCCGTCAAGGTCGAAGATCTGCCGCGCGTCACGCTGTTCAAGAAAAAACAGTTCCTGCCGCTGCTGTTTCTGCTGCGCCTTGGCACCTTACTCAATAATCAGCGTCAGGCGACTACGCGACCCGACTCGCTCAAGCTGACCACCGATGAGGGGCACTGGACGCTGACGTTCCCGGCGGGCTATTTCAGCCAGAACAATCTGGTGCAGCTCGATCTGGAGCGTGAACAGACCTACTGGACTGAGGTCACCGGCTGGAAACTGACGCTGGAAGAAGAAGCCTGAGGAGGTGGGCGCCTGCGCCCACGTAATAAAAGCGAACCATGATTAAAACTGAAAACTATTTTGCCGAGACTTATGGGCTGACGCCGACCCACTCTGAAGTGCTGGCGGCGCTGCCTTATCTCAATCCAGGCAAAGCGCTGGATCTTGGCTGCGGCAATGGCCGCAACAGCCTGTTTCTGAGCCAGAATGGCTTCGACGTCACCGCCTGGGATCATAATCCCGCCAGCCTGGCGCGCCTTGAGCAGATCGTCGCGCAGGAAGGGATAACCAATATTCATACCGAGCAGCGCGACCTGAATCAGACGCGCTTCAATGGCGGCTACACCTTTGTGCTCTCCACGGTAGTGATGATGTTCCTGCAGCCGGAAACCATTCCGCAGCTGATTGCCGATATGCAGGCGAGTACGGTGAGAGACGGGCATAACCTGATTGTCGCGGCAATGAGTACCGATGATTACCCCTGCCCGCTTGCTTTCCCCTTTACTTTTAAGTCGGGCGAGCTGAGCCACTACTACCGCAACTGGCATATCCTGAAATACAACGAGCACGTTGGTCAGCTACACAAGCGCGATGAACAAGGCAACCGCATCAGCTGCCGCTTCGCCACCCTGCTGGCGCAAAAAGCCAGCCTGTAAACCGGGGCTGCGCAACGCGGCCCACTCCAGCCCTGCTCTTTTTTTAATCGGCGGTTGATTTCAACGCAGCATTATGACTAAATGTTGCCATCGCCCGACAGGGTAATTACAGGAAACACCTCGCGTGAACAGCGCCATCCCTTCCCGAAGACGTCCCAAATCCGGTTCCTTTACCCGGATCGTTTTACTGATTAGCTTTATTATTCTTGTTAGCCGCCTGATCTTTATCCTGCCTGCCGCTTTTGAACATCATCAGCAGAAAAAAGCCGCGCCGCAATCTGCCCCTTTGAGCACCGCTATCCGCGACAACACTTAACCGTCTTGACCCTTTGCCGCTTGCGGCTAAACGCAGTCTGAATAACCGCGTCTTTTTTTGCGTCCTTTTGCGAGGCGAACCGC
Source organism: Pantoea sp. UBA5923 (assembly GCF_002431095.1). Lineage (NCBI taxonomy): Bacteria > Pseudomonadati > Pseudomonadota > Gammaproteobacteria > Enterobacterales > Erwiniaceae > Pantoea > Pantoea sp. UBA5923. The sequence continues at coordinate 12,031 of NZ_DJDN01000056.1, forward strand.
TACACTTCGTGCTGTAACTTTCAGACACAAGGGACTCGTTATGTCTGCCTCGCATACTCAACGTTTAAGTGAAATTCGTCATCGCATTCTGACGCTGCTGCTCAGTGAGCCAGATCTGGTGGACGCACTGCTGGAGAAATCCGGTGAGCGCAGCCCTGAACAGCAACGTGAAAATGCGGCTCACCAGGCTGCGCTGGAGCAGGATATCGCTCAGCTGCACGCAGCGGATTTAGCCGATATCCTTGAAGCGCTGCCGGAAGAGGAGCGCCAGGCGCTGTGGCGTCTGGTTCCTACCGCACAGCGCGGCCATGTGCTGGTCGAGGCTTCTGAAACCGTCTGGGCCAGCCTGACGGAAGAGATGAGCGACCGCGATATCCTGCGCGCCATTGAGCCGCTCGATATTGACGATCAGGTCTGGCTGGCGCGCTACCTGCCGCGCGATCTGACCGGTCGCCTGCTGGCGACGCTGGAGCCGGGTCAGCGCGCACGCGTGCTCAGCGTGGTCGATTTTGATCGCGATCGCGTCGGGCGCATTATGGATTTCAATATTCTGACGGTGCGCGCCGATGTCACGCTGGCAACGGTGCAGCGCTATCTGCGCCACAGAAAAAGCATGCCGAACGGCACAGACAAAATTTTCATTACCGATGAAAACAACCTGCTGCTGGGCGAGCTGTCGCTGACCGATATTCTGCTGAACAAACCGAAAAAACGCGTCGAGGAGGTGATGAACACCTCGCCCACCACCTTTCAGCTTAATGATAAAGCCGAGGACGCGGCAGGCGCGTTTGAACGCTATAACCTTATCTCCGCAGCGGTAATCGACGCGAAAGGCAAGCTGATTGGGCGCGTCACCATTGAGGACGTGGTCGATCTGGTTAACGAAGAGAATGAAAGCAATATTCGCCGTATGGGCGGCATCAGCCAGGAAGAGGATGTGTTCGCGCCGGTGCGCAAAGCCGTGCGCCGACGCTGGGCCTGGCTGGCGGTCAATCTCTGTACCGCCTTTATCGCGTCGCGCGTTATCGGCCTGTTTGAAGACACCATCTCCCAGTTGGTGGCGCTGGCGACGCTGATGCCAATTGTAGCCGGTATCGGCGGCAATACCGGCAACCAGACCATTACTATGATTGTGCGCGCGCTGGCGCTGCATCAGGTCGAACCGGGCAACTTCTCGTTTTTGATTGCGCGCGAACTGGGCGTCGCATTGCTTAACGGCCTGTTCTGGGGCGGCGCAATGGGGCTGATTACCTGGCTGATGTACGACAATCTCGAACTGGGCGGCGTAATGATGCTGGCGATGATGCTTAATTTGCTGCTGGCGGCGCTAATGGGCGTGTTGATCCCGCTGATCATGACCAGACTGAAACGCGACCCGGCGGTAGGCTCCAGCGTGCTGATTACGGCGATTACCGATACCGGCGGCTTCTTTATTTTCCTCGGTCTGGCGACGCTGTTTTTGCTGCATCATTGATTGTTGACGTCAGCGGCGGATGCCATACAGTGCGCGTAGCGTTGCATCGTCTGCTGCAGGTTGAGCCGCAGCGTTACCTGTGCCAGCTCGCGCACCGCGGCGGGAATAACGTAGCTGCCGCGCTGTTCCAGCCACTCCAGCACATCTGCCAGATGCCAGAGCGCGGTTTTGCCGTCATGCACCGGCAGTGGAAACTGCGGGCTATGGCTGAGCATCAGCTTACGCATATTCTGCCGGGAAACGCCGATAATGTCGGCGACATCCGTCAGGCCGACAAGGTCGGGCGCAGCCTCGGTGAGCTGCGCCCCAGGCACCGCGCTCTGCACATTCCTGATGGCGCTGAGTACCGCTCGCTGTGCACGGGATGCCTCACGGGTAAACTCAAGCGCCACTTTTCCCGGCACGCCCAGCCCCACCAGCGCATCGTCACAACCCGCCTCGATCAGCCGCTTTAACAGCTCTTCTTCCGGTAAAAAAGGTTTCGGCAGCTGAAAACGCAGCGTAAAAATATATTCCATGTTTGCTCCTTAATGCAGTTTGCGCACCGCAATACATTTATCAACCACCCGCCGCAGCGCTCGCGCGTGGTTAAAAGCGTTCCGCGGCGTACTCCAGATAACGCTGATGCAAAACTCTCCGCAGCGGCATGCCGCCAAGTGCATGGGACAATACATTTTGCCCCAGCCATGATGCCCCATTGTTACTATCTGCCACCCGTACGCTTCGGCATGACGCAGCGCCGCTTCAATCTCTTTAGCTGGATGCCGTCTTCTTTCCATCGTGATGCACCTTATCCTGAACCCCTATGGTTGTCAACTGACAACCTGGTATCGGTTTTTTTTGTCTGCTCCGCAGCATGCCCTAAGTTGCCTGGCTCAGGGGATTTCATGAAAAATCATGGAAGAGCCGCCGCAAAAAATTTTATGCAGGGGGGCGCTGTGCGCCCTACACTTCCTTAAAACCAAAGGAGAAAAGCATGTTTAAACCTGATGATTTTGTGCAGTCGAAAACCGGTGGGCCAAAAATGCTGGTGCTGCGCGTGGAAGGCGAAACGCTGTGGTGCGCGCGCGTTGATGACGCGACAAAAAAAGAGATTGAGGTGAAGGCAGACAGCGTAAACCTCTACCATGAAGACGGGGATTTCGGCGTCTGCTGACGCCTGCGCCGGGCCTTTAGCCCGGCGGATTATCCTGTTGAACGTTCTGGCTGCCGATCCCGCCGATAAAGGGCAGACGCAGACGCAGCGGGGTAAAATCCACGCCCATATTCAGACCCAGAACGTTAAGCTCAAATCCCTCTTCCGCCCCCAGCGTCACACCAGCGACGCCCAGAACGGAAATCTGAATTCCTCGGCCCGACGGCGGCAAACCAACTGGACGCCACAGCGGCCGGTAATCTTTGCCGAGCGCGTTGGCTGGCATGTCGAGCTTTAATGCCGGCACTTCGCGTCCGATATGCGCAAGAAAGGTATTGCTGTTCGGTCCTGGCCAGGCGTGGTAAGTATGTGGCCAGGGGTAAGATTTAATCGCCGCCTCAATACGCGGGATCATCGCCTCAGCCTCCGCGCCGCGGTGCTCTACCAGCAGTCGCGGCTTTGCGCCATACCAGTAGCCGTCCGACAAATTGCTGTTGCGGCGTACTTTGTCGCCACTGCCCCAGCTAATCACTTCATAACGGTTGTAATGCGTCTCGCCCGCACGCTTGAAGATAATCCAGGGGTGCACCGCTACCGCCCCTTTCCAGCCGTAGGTCGGCGCGGCATAGACCTGCACAATAGCCTGATCCGCATAGCGTTGCGGATCGGGGGCCAGACCCGCGGAGTCGCGCCGGGCTGACCACCAGCCTCCCTGACTGCCGGAAAGTTCTCCATGGCGCGTCGCCTGTGCCAGACTGGCACCCAGCGACAGCAGGATCACCAGCAGAATGCAGAGGCTAAACGCTTTAAGTGGCAGCATAGGGGTATCCTGGAGTAAGGGGCGGAAAGAAAATCGCCAGCCTGTCGGGCGACAGGCTGGCGATGGATTAATCAACGCGCTTCAGTGTAAGCGGAAAGGTTATTCCCACTCAATGGTCGCTGGCGGCTTGCCGCTGATATCGTATACCACGCGGGAGATGCCGTTGACTTCGTTGATAATGCGGTTAGAGACGCGGCCGAGGAAATCGTACGGCAGATGCGCCCAGTGCGCGGTCATAAAGTCGATGGTCTCTACCGCGCGCAGCGAAACGACCCAGTCATATTTACGACCGTCGCCCATCACGCCCACGGAACGCACCGGCAGGAACACGGTAAACGCCTGGCTCACTTTGTTATAGAGATCTGCTTTACGCAGCTCTTCAATAAAGATCGCATCGGCGCGACGCAGCAGATCGCAATACTCTTTTTTCACTGCGCCCAGTACGCGCACGCCGAGACCCGGACCCGGGAACGGATGGCGATAGAGCATATCGTAAGGCAGGCCCAGCTCCAGACCTATCTTGCGCACTTCATCTTTGAACAGCTCTTTCAGCGGCTCAACCAGGCCCAGCTTCATCTCTTTCGGCAGGCCGCCCACGTTATGGTGCGATTTAATGACGTGCGCTTTGCCGGTGGCGGAGGCGGCGGACTCGATCACGTCCGGATAGATGGTGCCCTGCGCCAGCCATTTCACGTCGGTCAGCTTGCTCGCCTCTTCGTCGAACACTTCAACGAAGACGCGGCCAATGATTTTACGCTTGGCTTCCGGATCGTTTTCGCCCGCCAGCGCGTCAAGGAAGCGCGCTTCAGCCGGTACGTGAACGATATTGAGGCCAAAGTGGTCGCCGAACATATCCATGACCTGCTCCGCCTCATTCAGACGCAGCAGACCGTTGTCAACGAATACGCAGGTCAGACGATCGCCAATAGCGCGGTGCAGCAGCATCGCGGTTACGGAGGAATCCACGCCGCCTGACAGGCCGAGGATCACTTTGTCGTTGCCGACCTGCGCACGAAGGCGCTCAACCGCGTCTTCAATGATTTTCGCCGGGGTCCACAGTGCCTCGCATTCGCAGATGTCGAGCACGAAACGCTCCAGCATGCGCAGTCCCTGACGGGTGTGCGTAACTTCCGGGTGGAACTGCACGCCGTAAAAACGCTTCTCTTCGTTGGCCATGATGGCGAACGGACAGGTTTCGGTGCTGGCGACGGTCACAAAATCGGACGGAATGGCGGTTACTTTATCGCCGTGGCTCATCCAGACGTCGAGCAGCGGCTTGCCTGCTGCGCTGATAGCGTCTTCGATGTCGCGGATCAATGCGCTTGGGGTGAGGACTTCTACCTGCGCATAGCCGAATTCACGTTCGTTAGAGCCTTCAACTTTGCCGCCCAGCTGCATCGCCATGGTCTGCATGCCGTAGCAGACGCCAAGCACCGGAACGCCTGCGTTGAAAACGTACTCCGGCGCGCGCGGGCTGTTGAGTTCGGTGGTGCTTTCCGGACCGCCGGAAAGGATGATGCCGTTCGGGTTGAACTGGCGGATCTGCTCTTCGGTGACATCCCATGCCCAGAGTTCGCAGTACACGCCCAGCTCACGGACGCGGCGCGCGACCAGTTGCGTGTATTGAGAACCAAAATCGAGAATCAGAATGCGATGCTTATGAATATTTTCCGTCGTCATTGAGGCGTTTCCAGAGCGGGTAACTTGATAATGAAAGCGCCCGGCTTATGCCGGGCGGTAAATCTTAAGGGATCAGGATCCCATACGGTAGTTCGGTGACTCTTTGGTGATGGTCACATCGTGCACGTGGCTTTCGTTGATGCCCGCGCCGCTGATGCGTACAAACTCCGCTTTGGTGCGCAGGTCGTCAATGGTCTGGCAACCGGTCAGGCCCATACAGGAGCGCAGGCCGCCCATCTGCTGGTGAACAATCTCTTTCAGGCGGCCTTTATAGGCGACGCGGCCTTCAATGCCTTCCGGCACCAGTTTATCGGCGGCGTTATCGCTCTGGAAGTAACGGTCAGAGGAGCCTTTTGACATCGCGCCCAGCGAGCCCATGCCGCGATAGGATTTAAAAGAGCGGCCCTGATAAAGTTCGATCTCGCCAGGGGACTCTTCGGTGCCAGCCAGCATAGAGCCGACCATAACGGCTGCCGCGCCGGCGGCAATAGCTTTAGCGATATCGCCAGAGAAGCGGATACCGCCGTCAGCGATAACCGGAATGCCGGTGCCTTCCAGCGCTTCAACAGCGTCAGAAACGGCAGTGATCTGCGGAACGCCTACGCCGGTCACGATACGGGTAGTACAGATAGAGCCAGGGCCGATGCCGACTTTTACCGCGCTTACGCCCGCCTTCGCCAGCGCCAGTGCGCCTGCGCCGGTCGCGACGTTGCCGCCGATAATGTCTAAATCAGGATATTTTGCGCGCGTTTCGCGGATACGCTGCAGCACGCCTTCTGAATGGCCATGGGAGGAGTCGATCAGCAGCACATCGACGCCAGCAGCGACCAGCGCATCGACGCGCTCTTCGTTGCCCGCGCCCGCGCCAACTGCCGCGCCAACGCGCAGACGTCCCTGCGCATCTTTACAGGCGTTCGGTTTACGTTCTGCTTTCTGGAAATCTTTAACGGTGATCATGCCGAGCAGATGGAAGCTGTCGTCCACCACCAGCGCTTTCTCAACGCGTTTTTCGTGCATTCTCTGCAGCACGACGTCACGCGCCTCACCCTCTTTTACCGTTACCAGACGCGCTTTCGGCGTCATCACCGCGGTAACCGGCTGAGTCAGATCGGTGACGAAGCGCACGTCGCGGCCGGTGATGATGCCGACCAGTTCGTTGCTTTCGTTCACCACAGGATAGCCGGCAAAGCCGTTGCGCTCGGTCAGCGCTTTCACTTCCGCCAGCGTCGTGGTTGGCAGTACGGTTTGCGGTTCGGTAACCACGCCGCTTTCATGTTTCTTCACCTTGCGAACTTCTTCCGCCTGGCGCTCAATCGACATATTTTTATGGATAAAGCCCAGACCGCCTTCCTGCGCCAGCGCAATAGCCAGGCCCGCTTCGGTCACAGTGTCCATAGCGGCGGAGAGCATTGGGATGTTCAGACGAATATTTTTCGTCAGTTGAGTGCTGAGATCGGCCGTGTTAGGCAGAACGGTGGAGTGAGCAGGAACGAGCAGAACGTCGTCGAAAGTAAGGGCTTCTTTAGCGATTCTTAGCATGGCAATATCTCAACCTGGGGTGAATGAGAACAGATAAAATATTGCCGCGGCATTATACAGGCCGTAATCGTTTGCCTCCAGCATTATTTTAGAAAAACTCTTGATCCTCTCTATCAGCCATGTAGTATCGGTTAATTAACCCTCTGATTTACTATTTGATCTCCATCACATGTCGCTACCGCCGATCGCTAATGTTTTTACCGTCAGCCGCCTGAACACGACGGTGCGTCAGCTCCTGGAACAGGAGATGGGATCGGTGTGGCTGAGCGCGGAGATCTCTAATTTTTCTCAGCCCGCTTCAGGCCACTGGTATTTCACGCTGAAGGATGACGGCGCGCAGGTGCGCTGCGCCATGTTCCGCAACAGCAACCGTCGCGTCACCTTCCGTCCTCAGCATGGCCAGCAGATTCTGGTACGCGCTACCATTACGCTTTATGAGCCGCGCGGCGACTACCAGTTGATCATCGAAAGTATGCATCCGGCGGGCGAAGGCGCGTTGCAGCAGCAGTTTGAATTGCTGAAAGCGAAACTGGCGAGCGAAGGCCTGTTCGACCAGCAGCACAAACAGCCCCTGCCCGAGCCAGCGAAACAGGTCGGCGTGATTACCTCGGCAACCGGCGCGGCGCTGCATGATGTGCTGCGCGTGCTGCATCGTCGCGATCCTTCACTGCCGGTCGTTATCTATCCTACGCCGGTTCAGGGCGCGGATGCGCCAGCCGCTATCGTGCGCGCAATTGAACTGGCGAACCAGCGTGCAGAGTGCGACGTGCTGATTGTCGGGCGCGGCGGCGGCTCGCTGGAAGATCTCTGGAGCTTTAATGAAGAGCGCGTGGCGCGCGCCATTTTTGCCAGCCGTATTCCTGTCGTCAGCGCGGTCGGCCATGAAACCGATGTGACTATCGCCGATTTTGTCGCCGACCTGCGCGCGCCTACCCCGTCCGCCGCTGCTGAAATAGTGAGCAGAAATCAGACGGAACTGCTGCGACAGTTGCTCTCACAGCAACAACGGCTGGAAATGGCCATGGATTATTATCTGGCGCAGCAACAACGCCGCTTTTCCCGCCTCGATCATCGCCTGCAGCAGCAGCATCCTCAGCTTCGCCTGGCACGACAGCAGACCGCCCTGTTCCGCCTGCAACAGCGGCTGAACGAGGCGATGGAAAACAAGTTGCGTCAGACGATGCGTCAGCAGGATCGCCTTGCGCAGCGTCTCGCCGCCCATCAGCCGCAGCCGCGTCTGTTTCAGGCGCAGCGCCAGCTGGAACAGATGCGCTATCGTCTGCAACAGGGCATGGAAAAGATGCTTAACCGCGACAGGCAGCGCTTTGCAACGCTTGCCGCGCAGCTGGAAGGCGTCAGTCCGCTGGCGACGCTGGCGCGCGGCTTCAGCGTAACCACCGATCTTACTGGTCAGGTGGTGAAAAAAACGGCCCAGCTACAGAGCGGCGATATGCTGCGCACTCGCCTCGATGACGGCTGGGTGGAAAGCCAGGTAACCAGTCTGCTGCCAGAAAAAAAACGACGCCGTAAGACCACTTCCTGAGCAAAGACTATACTTTTTGACACATTAATTGTGCCAAGGAGTCGGGTATGTCCTACAGCGTTATTCCTCCCTATATCTTGCGTAACATCGTGACCCACGGTTCCACCCATCAGCAGGATTATGCGCGCCGCACGCTGCTGCACGTTCAACATCTGATGGCGGAGAACTGGCAGAAGCCGGTCGCGCCGAAGACGGCGGCGGGCGGTCATGTTGAGCGTGAAATCTACGATGCGAAAAACACCCAGAACCTGCCAGGCGATCTGATACGCACCGAAGGTCAGTCAGATACGGGCGACGTCGCCGCCAGAGAAGCCTGGGATTATCTCGGCGTCACCTACGATTTTTTCTGGCAGGCCTATCAACGTAACTCGCTCGATAATCAGGGGCTGAAGCTGCTCGGCACCGTTCACTATGGTAAGGCGTATCAAAACGCCTTCTGGAACGGGCAGCAGATGGTGTTCGGCGACGGCGATGGCGAAATATTCAATCGTTTCACCATCGCTATCGACGTGGTCGCACATGAGCTGACGCATGGTGTGACCGAAACTGAAGCCGGGCTGATCTATTTCGAGCAGGCCGGCGCGCTGAATGAATCGCTTTCCGACGTATTTGGCTCGCTGGTGAAGCAGTATCACCTGAAGCAGAGCGCCGATAACGCCGACTGGATTATCGGCGAAGGGCTGCTGGCAAGCGGCATTAAAGGACGTGGGCTGCGCTCAATGGCGGAGCCGGGTACGGCCTATGACGATCCGATGCTGGGTAAAGATCCCCAGCCTGCGCATATGGATCACTATGTGCAGACCCGTGAAGATAACGGCGGCGTTCATCTTAATTCCGGCATACCTAACCGAGCCTTTTACCTGGCAGCAAAAGCGCTGGGCGGCTATGCCTGGGAGCTGGCGGGCTGGGCCTGGTACGATACGGTGTGTGACAAATCACTGCCGCAGGATGCCGATTTCAGCACCTTTGCGCGCCTGACCATTCAACATGGCGAACGTCGCTTTAACCGTTCGGTGGCGCAGTCGATTGAACAGGCATGGAAGGAGGTTGGCGTGCTATGAGTTCCTTGCCTGAACTGAGCGACGATGCGGTCATTGAGGTCGAACGCGAAGGCGGACTGGCCTTTATCCCAGGCCTGCGCGGCGCGCGGCGCTTCGCGCTGGCTCAACTGCCGCAACCGCAAAAGCAGCGCGTCTGTCAGGTTCTGGAACAGGCACTGCCGCTGGGCGAGCCTGAAGATAAAGCGCCGGAAATTGGGCGCAGCGATCAACGCTACTTCCGCATACAAATCAGCTATGCCACGCATCGTGAAGTCGGCACTATTGTATTGCTGATCCCGGAACAGATCGCACCGCCTGAACTGGAGGCGCTCTGGCGCGACGGCGAAGAGCCTGAATAGTAAAGGCCGTCACGCAAGTGACGGCCTTATGAAGGCGCTTCAGGCCTGTCCAGCCAACAGTCGGTTAAGGCGGGGATTAACTCCCCGCCTTCCGGTTGCTACTTACCAGATTCGTAAGCCATCGAAGCAGCCACCTCGCGCTGGTTGTCCCGGTAGCGGATTTCACACAGCGATTTCCGCGTTAGCCAGGTAAAGATTAAAAGTGTGAGACACACCAGTAATACGCAACATACCAGCGTTAGCTGTGGCAATTTCATGGTCACTCCTCCTTGCGCAGAGCGCGGTAAGAGGCTACCCTGCTGTTGTTCGGACAGTGGGGCAGCCTCGTGGGTTAATGAAAATTAACTACGGGGCTTTCTCTTTTCTGCCTGACAATCAGCATGCCGATCGCTTAAGGCAGAAACCTCAAGCGCCGCCGCGATTATACCCTCTTCTCTGCCCTGCCCAACCCACACGCTACTGCTTAGCGAGCCGCTTCTCAGGCGTTTATGCAATTGCCGTCACGCTTACAATTTCTTGTGCACCAAATAAAAAACCCCACGCCGGAGCGCAGGGTTTTTAGTAAAAACGCTTAGCCGTTATGGCAGCGCATAGGCAATTACATAGTCGCCGCGATCGGGCGACTGACGCGCGCCGCCTGCGGAGATCAGGATGTACTGCTTACCGTTTTTCGGTGATACGTAGCTAATTGGGCCGCCCTGGCTGCCCACCGGCAGGCGCGCTTTCCACACCTCTTTACCGGTTGAGCTGTCAAAGGCGCGCAGATAGTAATCCTGCGTACCGGCGATAAACACCAGCCCGCCCTGCGTCGCCAGCGTACCGCCCAGGGTCGGCATACCGATCGGCATCTGCGCATGCATTTTAATACCGAACGGCCCCGTATCCTGCACCGTACCTACCGGCACCTGCCAGACGATTTTACGCGTCTTCATATCGATCGCCGACAGCGTGCCAAACGGCGGTGCCTGGCATGGGATGCCCAGCGGCGACATAAAGCGGTTTTTGTTGACCGCATACGGCGTGCCTTTCAGCGGAACCGCGCCCATACCGGTATTGATCGCTTCGCCACCGTTACTGCCGCGAGCGATTTTGCTGGTATCGGTCGGGATCATCTGCACCCACAGGCCGAGACGCATATCGTTGACGAACATGTACTGGTTGTTCGGGTCAAAGGAGATGCTGCCCCAGTTCATCCCGCCGAGCGAACCCGGGAAGCTGAGCGACTTATCGGTATCCGGTACGGTGAACAACCCGTTATAACGCATCGATTTAAACGCGATGCGGCACGCAAGCTGATCAAACGGCGTCGCGCCCCACATGTCAGATTCGGTCAGCGTCTGGTTGCCGATCTGCGGCATCTCGGTCGAATGCGGCTGAGTTTTGGTGTACTGCTCGTTCGGGATATGACCCTGCGGCATCGGCAGCTCTTCGACTTTGGTCAGCGGCTTGCCGGTTTCGCGATCCAGCACGAAGATCATGCCGGTTTTCCCGCCGATAACGACCGCGGGTTTAGTGGTGCCATCCTTCATCGGGAAATCGACCAGGCTTGGCTGCATCGGCAGATCGAAGTCCCACAGATCGTTATGAACGGTCTGATAGACCCACTTTTCTTTACCGGTGGTCGCATCCAGCGCCAGTACGGAGGCGCCATATTTATGATCCAGCTCGGTACGGTTAGCGCCCCAGAGATCCACTGAGGAGCTGCCCATCGGGATAAACACCGTGTTCATCGCCGGATCGTATGACATCGGCGCCCAGGAGTTCGGGGTGCTGCGTTTGTAGTTCTGACCCGGCATCAGGACGGCGTTTGGATCGATATTGCCTGGGTCAAACGCCCAGCGCTGCTTGCCGGTGATAACATCGAAGCCGCGCAGCACGCCGCCCGGCATATCGGTCTGAACGTTATCCGCAACGCGGCCGCCGACCACTACCGTCGTGCCCGCCAGCGTCGGCGCTGAAGTCAGCTGATATTTCGGATCCTGCGCTTCGCCTAGCCCTTCTTTCAGGCTGACCACGCCGTGGTTACCAAAGTCTTCGCAGAACTCGCCGTTGTCGGCGTTGATGGCGATCAGACGCGCATCAATGGTGTTCATCAGAATACGACGCTGACAGGTATCGCCCGCCGCCAGCGTAGCGGCCGGCACCGGCGTTGAGCCAGGTTTGCTCGGCTGGGTCAGTGGTTTGGTGGCGTCAAAGTAGGCCAGACCGCGACAGCGCGGCCAGACCTCCGCCTGCGCGTTGATTTCGCGTTTCCAGATCTGCTTGCCGCTGTCCGCTTCAACCGCAATCACGTTATTGTGCGGCGTACAGAGATAGATCGTGTTGCCAATCTGCAGCGGCGTTTGCTGATCTTCCGCGCCGTTGCCGGTTGGACTAATCGGCGTATCGCCAGTATGAAAAGTCCAGGCGACCTGCAGGTCTTTCACATTGTCGCGCGTGATTTGATCCACAGCGGCAAAGCGATCGCCGCCCGGGGTGCGGCCATAGTTATTCCAGTCCTGCTGCGGTTTGCTTTTATCAACCGGGATCAGCGGCAGCTCTTTGCCGGTGAACGCCACGGTCGGATGCGGCTGGAACATCTGCACCAGCGTGCCGACCATGCCGACGGCGATTAGCACTGAGAGCGCATAAGAGACTTTCGCCAGCGAAGATTTTCCTTCGCGCTTGCGCAGCGCAGGCCAGGTAAGAAACGCCAGCAGCATCAGACCAGCCGGCACCATCAGGCGCGATACCAGCGGCCAGAACGACCAGCCCGCGTCCGCCAGTGCCCAAATCAGCGTGCCGACGAATACCAGAATAAACAGCACAACGGCAGAGGACTTACGACGGAAGAACTGGATTGCTGACAGCAGAGTCACAATACCTGCAATCAGGAAATACCAGCTACCGCCCAGCGAAACCAGCTTACCGCCGCCGATAGCAAAGAACAGGCCGATTGCCAGCAGCACCAGCCCCAGCAAGATCGACCAGATACCCAATCCTTTGCCGGATCGGGATGTTGTTTCAGCCATAACACAAACTCTCCTGAAAAAATAAAGCATCCGCGTCGCTAAGCACTGAACAACGCCGCTGAGCGTGACGTTGTCGCCGGATATAACTTTATTTTATTTCGTAACAGTACGGACCCATGTCCAGGTTGCAGGCATTGTGAGCAAGGAGGCATAACAGCTGTTTTGCCCTCGTCGCAATACGGGGCAGGATTGTACCACTTGGTACATTATGAGGTGAACATTTATAACGGGTTCTAAACGCGACAATAGCATTTTTGCTACAAACACCCGGACAGGCCGCGCTGTTTGATTGCTTCTTACAGCCAGCCCAGGATCGTTTGCAAAAGTGAGAAAAGCGTCAGAGGTTTTTTCTGCCTCTGAAACAACAAAGGGACCTTTCGGTCCCTTGGGTTTAACGCTTGTTTTTCTTCAAATGCGCAAGCAGGCGCTTACGCTTGCGCTGCTGCGTTGGCGTCAGCAGGTTGCGTTTGCCCGCAAAGGGGTTATCGCCCTCTTTGAACTGAATACGAATCGGCGTACCCATAACGTTAAGCGAACGACGGAAGTAGTTCATCAGATAGCGCTTGTAGGAATCCGGCAGGTCTTTCACCTGGTTGCCATGGATTACCACGATAGGCGGGTTATATCCCCCCGCATGCGCATACTTCAGCTTCACGCGGCGTCCGCGCACCAGCGGCGGCTGATGATCTTCGGCAGCCATATTCATAATGCGCGTCAGCATAGAAGTGTTAACGCGTTTGGTCGAACAGTCATAGGCTTCGGTGACCGATTCGAACAGGTTACCGACGCCGCTGCCGTGTAGCGCAGAAATAAAGTGTACGCGGGCAAAATCGATAAAGCCGAGACGATAATCCAGCGTCTCTTTGACCTCGTCCTTGATCTCCTGCGTCAGGCCGTCCCATTTGTTCACCACGATCACCAGCGAGCGGCCGCTGTTAAGGATGAAGCCAAGCAGCGACAGATCCTGATCGGAGATGCCTTCACGCGCGTCGATTACCAGCAACACAACGTTAGCGTCTTCAATCGCCTGCAGGGTTTTAATAACCGAGAATTTTTCGACTGTATCGGTGATCTTGCCGCGCTTACGTACGCCAGCGGTATCAATCAGGATATATTCGCGACCGTCGCGCTCCATCGGAATATAGATGCTGTCGCGCGTGGTGCCCGGCATGTCATACACCACCACGCGGTCTTCGCCGAGGATACGGTTAGTCAGCGTGGACTTGCCGACGTTGGGACGGCCGACGATAGCAAGCTTGATCGGCAGACCGGTCGGGTCAAACGCCTCTTCTTCCTCTTCTTCCAGCGTTTCACCGTTCTCTTCCGCCGCGAGCGCCGCCCAGTAGGCTTCGTTCTCGTCCTCTTCGGTTACTTCGCGCGGATCGACTTCATCCATCCACGGCAGCAAAACGGTTTCCAGCAGGCTGGTGACGCCGCGACCGTGCGATGCGGCAATAGCGTAGATATCACCCAGCCCCAGCGAGTAAAAATCGGCAACCGCTGAATCGGGATCGAGGCCGTCGGTTTTGTTCGCCACCAGGAACGTTGGCTTTTTACGCGAACGGATATGGTTAGCGATCTGCTTGTCCGCTGGCATCAGGCCGGCGCGCGCATCCACCATAAACAGCACTACATCGGCCTCTTCAATCGCCAGCAGCGACTGCTCAGCCATACGCGTTTCGACGCCCTCTTCAGAGCCGTCGATACCGCCGGTATCAATAACAATAAATTCGCGCCCTTCCACTTCGGCGCGACCATATTTGCGATCGCGAGTCAGTCCAGGAAAATCCGCCACCAGCGCATCACGAGTGCGCGTTAAGCGGTTAAACAGCGTGGATTTCCCCACATTGGGACGCCCAACCAGCGCGACCACAGGTATCATAACAATGCCTCAATAAAAAAATTAATCGCCCGAATGGCGTGATTATAACGGTTTTAACCGCCAGGTTCAGGCTGAAGGCGCTAAGAATATCATGCCTGACTAAAAACGAAACGGCTCCTGACGCGTCAGGAGCCGTTAGACGGAAGGCAAATTCCGGTAGCGGATTAACGCGTAATCGCGTAAACCTCGCCGCCTTTGGCCTGAATGATCAGCTTATCGCTGGCGACAACAGGCTCGGTCTGGAAGCCATCGCTGTCTACTTTCTGCTGCGCCACGAAACGACCGTCATCGGTATTGAGCCAGTGCAGGTAGCCTTCGCTGTCACCCACAACCAGGTAGCCGTTAAACAGCACCGGTGCCGTCAGGTTGCGGTGCAGCAGATCGCTCTGACGCCAGATGGCTACGCCGCCATCTGCATTCAGCGCGATAACGCGGTCATCCTGATCGACCAGATAGATGCGGCCGGCATCGACAATCAGATCTTTGACGCCGCCGATCTCACGCTTCCACAGGATCTGGCCGGAACGCAGATCGAGCGCGGTGAGGTTGCCGTTGTACGCCAGCGCATAGACCACGCCGTTGACGATTACCGGCGTCGTATCGACGTCGTTCAGGCGATCGATTTCGGTCGCGCCGCTCGGCTGGGAGATACGCTGCTGCCAGATTAACTGGCCCTGATTCATGATCACCGCGCTGACGCGGCCGTTATCGCCGCCAACAATCGCGCCGCCGAAGGCGGTCGCTGGCGCAGATTCGCCGCGCAGCGACAGCGCAGGCATGTCGAGGTTAACGCTCCATTTCACTACGCCGCTGTTCTGATCCAGCCCCTGCAGCATACCGTTGCTGGTATGCACCAGCACCAGACCGTCGCTCACTACCGGGCGCGATAACGCTTCGCCAGCGACTTTAGTCTGCCAGGCGAGACTGCCGTCGCTGCTGTTCAGGGCAAACAGCTGACCGCGCTCACTTCCGATGTAGAGATGATCGCCTGCAGCGGTCACGCCGCCGGAGAGCAGTGCTGAGATATTTTTCGAGAAAAAGCCGGTTTTCTCAGAGAGATCGACTTTCCATTTTTCTTTGCCGTTGGACGCATCCAGCGCTTTTACCACGCCGAAACGATCAGCCGCAAATACGGTATTGTCCTGCCATGCCGGATGCAGGTTAGAGTAGAAATCGCCAACGCCGTCACCAACCGACGTGCTCCACACTTCCTGGGGAGTAAACTGGTTTTCCACCTTTGGCAGCGGGGCCATTTTCACTACATCTTCTTCGCCGCTGAACAGCGAACAACCGCTGAGCAAAGTGACTGAAATCAGCCCTGGCAGCAGGTATTTACGTAATTCCATGCGCTCTCTCTTGACTGGCTTAGCTTAAGTTATTCATCTTCATCTGCATCATTTGCTTCAGCGCGGGAGAAGCGTCTGACTCAACGCCTTTGCTCCACGCATCGCGCGCGCCCTGCTTATCGCCTTTGCTCAGCAGCGCTTCGCCGCGAATATCCGCCACAATGGCTGTCCAGCCATCGCCCTTAACAGCGTCAAGGGTCTTAAGGGCGGCATCCGCCTGATTCTGTTGCAGTTGAATGCGCGCCAGCCGCAGGTTAATTACCGCCTGCAGATTGGCATCCTTAGTGTTCTTCAGACCGTTTTCCAGCAGGGAAGAGGCCTTGTCCAGCTGGTTGGCGTCAACATACTGTTTCGCCACGTCCATCGCCGCCAGCGCACCGTAGGTATTGCTGTTTTCGCTGACGAATTTCGCTACCGCATCCAGCGTCGCTGGCTGATCGGCTTTCATGGCGGTGGTCACTTGCTGATACTGTGCGGAAAGCGCCTTTGACGAGCCCTCTTCATGACTGGCCCAGTAGCGCCAGCCGCCCAGCGCGGCAATGCCGATAATCACGCCGACCGCCAGCGCCTTGCCGTTATTAGCAAAAAAGCGACGTAACGCGTCAACCTGTTCATTTTCATTGCTATAAACTTCCACGCGATCCCTCTCCTTTCTCTGGTTGGCGCCGTGCCACGCTTACTGTAACAGCGTGCGCAATGCAGCGGCAGCCTCTGTCTGCGCCAGCGTTTGCTGATCGCCGCTGCGCAGATCTTTGATAACGACCTGACCGGCTTTCACTTCATCTTCGCCTACCACCAGCGCGACGCGAGCGCCCCACTTGTCGGCGCGGGCAAACTGTTTCTTGAAGTTGCCGCCGCCAAAGTTGGTCATCAGCTTCAGTTCCGGCGCTTCGTCGCGCAGTTTTTCCGCCAGCTGCATAGCAGCAGACTGAACGCCCTGGCCCGAAGCGATAACATAGACATCAACAACGCGCGTCGGTTCAAATTCAGGATTGACCGCCTGAACCAGCAGCACCAGACGCTCCATGCCCATGGCGAAACCCACCGCCGGCGTGGCGCGGCCGCCCAGCTGCTCGACCAGACCGTCATAACGGCCGCCGCCGCACACTGTGCCCTGCGCGCCGAGGCTCTCGGTCACCCATTCGAAAACGGTGCGGTTGTAGTAGTCGAGGCCGCGAACCAGGCGCTGATTGACGCGATAGGCGATGCCCGCATCGTCCAGCAAGGCGCACAGCCCCTGGAAATGCTCGCGTGATTCATCATCGAGGTGATCCATCAGCTGCGGCGCGTCGTTAAGCAGCGTCTGCACCTCTGGATTTTTGCTGTCCAGCACGCGCAGCGGGTTGGTGTACATACGGCGCTTGCTGTCTTCGTCCAGCGTCTCTTTGTGCTGCTCAAGGAACGCCACCAGCGCTTCGCGATAGTTGGCGCGCGCCTCCAGCGAACCGATGGAGTTAAGCTCCAGGCGCACATGATCGGCGATGCCCAGCGCTTTCCACCAGCGTGCGGTCAGCATAATCAGCTCGGCGTCCACGTCCGGGCCCTGCAGGCCGAACACCTCGGCGCCCATCTGATGAAACTGGCGATAGCGGCCCTTCTGCGGACGCTCATAGCGGAACATCGGGCCCATATACCACAGACGCTGCTCCTGATTGTAGAGCAGGCCATGTTCGATACCGGCGCGTACGCAGCCCGCAGTCCCTTCGGGACGCAGCGTCAGGCTTTCGCCGTTGCGGTCGTCAAAGGTGTACATCTCTTTTTCAACCACGTCGGTGACTTCGCCGATGGCGCGTTTAAACAGCGGGGTCTGCTCTACGATCGGCATACGGATTTCGCTGTAGCCGTAGCTGGCCAGCACCTGCTTGAGCGTGCCTTCAATGCGCTGCCAGATAGCCGTATCCGCCGGCAGGTAGTCGTTCATACCGCGGATAGCTTGAATATTCTTCGCCACGTTAAAATCTCTTAATACAAAAAAACCTGTCCGGCATCATACCTTATGAGGATGAAACCGCACAGGTTCATTAAACAAAGTCGCGCTGCGCGCGCCGACGCTTAGTTTTCCAGCTGCTGTACGTTGATGCGGCGGTTCTCGTCCAGCATGGTCGCTTTGGCGCGGATACGCGCTTCAAGCTGATCGATCATATCGTCGTTATCGAGACGATCGCGCTGACGCACGCCATCCTCGTAGAAGCCGCTTTTCTTGTTGCCGCCGGTCACGCCCAGCGTCGACACGGTGGCTTCGCCGGGACCGTTAACCACGCAGCCGATAATTGAGACGTCCATCGGCGTGATGATATCTTCCAGCCGCTGTTCAAGCGCGTTCACCGTACCGATAACGTCAAACTCCTGACGCGAACAGGTCGGGCAGGCGATAAAGTTGATGCCGCGCGCGCGGATGCGCAGCGACTTCAGAATGTCGAAGCCGACTTTCACCTCTTCTACCGGATCGGCCGCCAGCGAAATACGCAGCGTATCGCCGATCCCTTCAGAGAGCAGCAGCCCCAGCCCGATAGCTGATTTCACCGCGCCCGCACGTGCGCCGCCCGCTTCGGTAATACCGAGGTGCAGCGGCTGATCGATCTGTTTCGCCAGCAGGCGATAGGACTCAACGGCGAGAAAAACGTCCGAAGCCTTTACGCTGACTTTGAACTGATCGAAGTTAAGGCGATCGAGATGATCGACGTGGCGCATCGCTGACTCCAGCAGCGCCTGCGGCGTCGGCTCGCCATATTTTTCCTGCAGATCTTTTTCCAGCGAACCGGCGTTCACGCCGATACGAATCGGAATATTGTGGTCGCGCGCGCAATCCACCACCTGGCGGATACGTTCGTTGTTGCCGATATTGCCTGGGTTGATACGCAGGCAATCAACGCCATACTCGGCGACTTTCAGCGCGATGCGATAGTCAAAATGGATATCCGCCACCAGCGGCACGTTTACGCGCTGCTTGATCAGCTTAAAGGCTTCGGCGGCATCCATGGTCGGCACAGAGACGCGGACGATATCCACGCCGACGCGCTCAAGCGCTTTAATCTGATTGACCGTGGCTTCTACATCGGTTGTACGGGTATTGGTCATCGACTGAACGGCGATAGGCGCGCCATCGCCGACAGGCACCTTGCCGACATAAATCCGGGTCGATTTACGACGGATGATGGGTGCTTCGTTATGCATATTCTTTCTCCACAATTGCCCGGGGCGCGATGCTGCGTTATTGCGCACCCAACGTCAGGCGAGCAACCTGGTTATTACGGATAAAACGACTTAAATCAACCGGCTGGTTCTGATATTGCACCTGCACCGCCGACGGTGCGCCGATTTTCAGACGATAGGGCGCAGTACCGGAAAGGCTGAGTTTACCACCGCTACGTTGCATTCCGCTGAACAGTTTTTTACCGGTAGCGTCGGAGACCTCAAGCCAGCAGTCGGCATTGAAGTTCATTACGACGGTATTAGGATCGGCGGCCGCTTCGCCAACGGCTGCGCCGCTGGTTGGCAGCTGGCCAGCGGTAGCTGACGGGCTGGCTGCGTTACCGACCGGCGCCTGGCTCGGCGACACGACGGCGCTGTTCGCCGAGGTTGCAGCTGGCGCGGCGCTGTTGCCGGCAGGCTGTGCCGGCGCGGTGCTGGAGGGCTGGCTGGCGGCTGGCGCCGCCGCGCTGGCGTCAGCGCTGTTGGTTTCGTCCGGCGCGGCAGGCGCAGCCGTCTCGTCGCTGGCGTCATTGCTGCCGCCGTCGAGCGGAATCGACTGGCTATTGTCGCCGCTGCTGCCGTTTTGATCGGCCATAGAGACCAGATCTTCCTGCGAAGCTTTATGGTTTTGCCACCACCACGCGCCGGTCAGGCCGATCACCACGAATAACACTAACCAGGTGAAAATCATCAGCCAGCCGTCGCGTTTTTTGCGGCGTTTGCCCAGCGAGAAGTTCTGCATCGGTTCGATTTTGGCGGCACGCACCGGCGTCTGCTTCGCCATCATCGGCAACAGTTCCTCTTCAGGAATGTGCACCAGACGCGCATAAGAGCGAATGTATCCACGCAAAAAGGTCGATGCCAGATCGGCAGGCGATTTGTCCTCTTCGATATCGCGTACGGTCGTAAGTTTCAGGCACAGGCGTTCAGCCACGTTTTGCTGAGTCAGCCCCATTTTCTCACGGGCCAGACGCAGGCGTTCACCTGTGGAATGTACTGCAGAGTTGTCTTGAGTGGCTTCAGTATTCATTAGCTAAATAACGCTGGTACTGTATCGATTGTGGAAAACTTCGCGCCAACCGGTCGCCATAACGTGTAACGTCAGCAGCGTTTCCCTGTTGCGCGGCGAAACGTATCTGTAACTCTAAGCTGCGCGCCGTAGCAGGCAGATATTGCTGATAAAGCTCTATTAACAGTAGAGCACGCGCCGGATAGAGGGGCCGTTGTTTTTCCGCCTCATCCAGTAATGCGTCGCCTTTCGCGCGGTTCGCCTCAAGCGCCCGACTCAGCGCCGCTCGCGCGGCCAGCATATCTTCCGCCTGAAGATAACAATATCCCGACAGCTCCCACGCATCGATGCGCGCTTCGCTCTCCGAGGCGCCCATCGCCCGCTTAAACTGTTGATGCGCTTCGTCATACTGCCCTAAAGCGCAGAGAAACGCACCGTAATTGTTAGCGACGTAGCCATTTGTCGGCGCCAGCCGCTGCGCCTGTTGATAGTCACGCGCCGCCTCATCGCGGCGGCCCTGTTTTTCCGCCAGACGCGCCAGCGCCAGGACCATTCGGTAGTCGCGCGGCGCGGCGGCCTGCGCCCGCTGAAAGTTGCGGCGCGCGGCGACGAAATCGTCCGCCGCCAGGTAGTGCATACCCAGCGCCAGGCGGGTCTCCGCCGCGCCCGAATAAGGGCTACGACTGACACACCCGGTTACAACAATCAGGGCCAGTAGGCTGGCCGGTAATCCCTTACCCATTTCATTCTCCTGTTCGCGACGTAATTGCGTGGCAGCAGCCTGCCACGCGTCACGACCAGGGAAAACTGCGATGTTCCCTGTTTCAGAGCGCCTTCACAGATATGGCTTCGCCCGCCATTTTTTTACGCATCGTACGCTTGGTGCGGTCAATAACGTCGCCCGCCAGCTGACCACAGGCTGCATCAATATCGTCGCCGCGCGTTTTACGCACGATAGTCGTAAATCCATATTCCATCAAGACCTTAGCGAAGCGGTCAACCCGGCTGTTAGAGCTACGGCCGTAAGGCGCGCCCGGGAAGGGGTTCCATGGAATCAGGTTGATTTTGCTCGGCGTATCTTTTAACAGCGCCGCCAGCTCATGTGCATCGTCGGTACTGTCGTTAACATGGTCCAGCATCACATATTCGATCGTGACGCGTCCCTGATTAGCGTTCGACTTCGCCAGATAGCGCTTCACCGCACCGAGGAACATCTCGATATTGTACTTTTTGTTAATCGGCACGATATCGTCGCGCAGTTTATCGTTCGGGGCGTGCAGCGAAATCGCCAGCGCGACGTCGATCATATCGCCGAGCTTGTCCAGCGCCGGTACTACGCCTGACGTGGAGAGCGTGACGCGACGCTTGGAGAGGCCGAAACCGAAATCGTCCAGCATGATTTCCATCGCCGGTACAACATTGTTGAGGTTGAGCAGCGGCTCGCCCATGCCCATCATCACTACGTTAGTGATGGGACGCTGACCGGTAACCTTCGCGGCGCCGATAATTTTTGCCGCGCGCCATACCTGGCCGATAATCTCTGAAACGCGCAGGTTACGGTTAAAGCCCTGCTGCGCCGTTGAGCAGAATTTACACTCCAGCGCACAGCCAACCTGCGAAGAGACGCAAAGCGTGGCGCGATCGTCTTCCGGGATATAAACGGTTTCCACCAGCTGATCGCCGACGCGGATCGCCCATTTGATGGTGCCGTCGCTGGAGCGCATCTCTTCCGCCACTTCCGGCGCGCGGATTTCCGCAATCTGGCTCAGCTTCCCGCGCAGCACCTTATTGATGTCGGTCATCTGCTCGAAATCATCGCAGCAGTAGTGGTACATCCACTTCATCACCTGATCGGCGCGGAACGGTTTTTCGCCCATAGAGAGAAAAAGCTCGCGCATCTGCTGGCGATTGAGATCGAGCAGGTTAATTTTTTCGCTTTTGGGGGCAACGACAACGGGGGAAGCGGACGACGGCGTCACAATCTGTTCGGACATAATGTTCTCTGGCCTCGTTATTACACGTTATGGCTCTGGTTAAGGATAGAAAAAAAAGACGCCCTTGCTGAGACAAGCTCAACAAGGGCGCGATATTGTACAACATCTGCGGTGTGATGCCAGGGTAGACGGCGCGCGTTAGCGATAAATTTGTAAAGCGCGCGGTCCGGCTGGCGTCAACGCGATTAACGCGTGCGCGGGCAGATCTCGTTTTCGCCGAAGAAGTAGGCGATTTCACGCGCGGCAGACTCAGCGGAGTCAGAACCGTGGGTCGCGTTTTCGGTGAAGCTGTCAGCGTAGTCTGCGCGCAGCGTGCCAGCCAGCGCGTTAGCCGGATTGGTCGCGCCCATCAGATCGCGGTGACGCTGAACGGCGTTTTCGCCTTCCAGCACAGACACCACAACCGGACCAGAAGTCATGAACTCAACCAGACCGTCGAAGAACGGTTTGCCCTGGTGCTCAGCGTAGAAACCTTCAGCCTGCTCTTTGCTCAGCTGCAGCATTTTAGCGCCAACGATTTTGAAGCCTGCGCTCTCAAAACGGTTGTAGATGGCGCCAATTACGTTTTTAGCAACGGCGTTTGGTTTAATGATGGAGAAGGTACGTTCGATTGCCATGTTGACCTCTGTCTTTAGCATCCTGAAGAAACCGGGAACCCGCTCCCGGTAAGAAAACGCGCCGATTATAGGGAGATCAACGGGCGTTGCCTATTAGCTATCGTATGATTTATTGAAAATTATTGATAATTGTCGATGCAGGCAGGCAAATAATGTGCATTGCGTCATTTTTCAGTCGCGGGTAAAGGAGACGGTAGTAAGCTGTCCCGCCTCATCCATCACCACCAGCTGACAGGCGCCGGCGTCGCGCAACGCCAGCTGCGCGCGATCCTTCTCTACGCCCTGCTCTACCGGCTCGCCGTTCAAAAACCACCAGCGGCGCTCGCCCTGCCCGCCCTGCACCGCTACCGGCAATATCAGCACCGCTTTGCCAGGCAGCGGCTGCACATGCTGTCCATTGATAACGCCGGTAATTACCATCGGCGCCGCATTGCCCTGATGCAGCGGCGGACAGGCTTCGTCAACCGGTGGCAAACGCTGCGCGCGCTGTTCGCTTTTCGGCAGCCAGGGCTCAAGCGGCAACGGCCACAGCAGCCGTTCGCGACTCTGGGCATCGGGGCAGTCCGCCGCCACGCGTCTTCCCTGCGGATTTTGCCAGTAGCGCAGCCGCAGGCCGTTAACGCCTTCCTGCCCTGGCGCCAGCAGCGTCGGCGGCAGGGTCTGGTTCAGCACCCAGCTTTGACGGCGCTGACGACAGTTATCATCCCCGGCGGGCAGTGGCTGACCGCCCGGCCAGCAGATGCTCTGCGCGCTGACCGTCGCGGGACGCGGATCGCGCGGCGTGCCGCCGACGGGCATATGGCCAGCCATCAGATTCGCCACCTGATGCATAACCGGCACCGCCGATGCGAAACCGAACTGACCGGCGACCGGCGTGGCGTCTGGTCTGCCAACCCAGACGCCGATGAGATAGCGCGGCGTGATGCCAATAGTCCAGGCATCGCGATAGCCGTAGCTGGTGCCGGTTTTCCACGCCAGCGGCACAATGTCGCTCACCGCGCCGCTGGCGGAGGGTTGCGCGTCGCCCGCCAGTATGCGCCGCACGATCCAGGCCGCGCCCGGCGACAGCAGACGACGCTGCTGCAGCGGCTGATCCGCCAGCAAGCGCAGCTGGGCAGCGTTGCCCTGGCGCGCAAAGGCGCTGTAGGCCGCCACCAGCTCGTCCATTCGGGTGCCGGTTCCGCCTAACGCCAGCGACAGGTTAGGCTCCGCGCCCGCCGGAAACCGCAGATTCAGGCCAGCGTTGCGCAGCCGCGCCGTCACGCTTTTCGGCCCGAGCGCGTCAAGCAGCTGTACGGCGGGAAGATTAAGCGATCGCTTTAGCGCTTCGCTCGCGCTCACCGGGCCGTGAAAACCGCTGTCGAAATTGCCGGGCCGGTAGTCACCAAAGCGGCGCGGCACATCCTGCAGCAGCGACTCGCCGTGGATCAGGCCGTCGTCCAGCGCCATGCCATAAATAAAAGGTTTCAGTACCGATCCCGGCGAGCGCACGCTGGCGATCATATCGACATGACCGAAACGCCTCTCGTCACGAAAATCCACCGAGCCGACGTAGCCGCGCACCTTCATATCGGTGTGATCGACCACCAGAATCGCCAGCGAGGTACGCGGCGGCAGCGACGGCTTAAGGGAGAGAGCCAGATTTTCCAGCTCGCGCTGCAGCGAGCTATCCAGCGTCGAGACAATTTTATCTTGCGTGGAGAGCGACAGCAGACGACGCGCCAGCAGCGGCGCGCTCTGCGGCATCTGACGCGGCGGCAGCCAGACCGGCTCCTGAAGGATTTCATCAACCTCCTGCCGCGGCCAGATATGATTCTCCGCCAGCCGCTGCAGCACCTTATTGCGCGCCGCCTCGGCGCGCTGCGGCCAGCGATCCGGACGTAAGCGGCCAGGCGCCTGCGGCAGCACCGCCAGCAGCGCGGCTTCGCCTTTAGTCAGCTGTGAAGGCGGCTTGCCGAGCCAGATCCAGCTTGCCGCACCCACCCCTTCGACCGTTCCGCCAAAGGGGGCGCGGTTAAGATAGAGAGTAAGGATCTCACGCTTCGACAGGTGCCACTCCAGCTGTAACGCCCGCCACGCCTGCACCACTTTGCCAGACAGCGTACGCGGCTGCGGATCGATCAGGCGCGCCACCTGCATGGTCAGGGTACTGCCTCCGGAAACAACGGCGCCGGCGCGCAGGTTCTGCCCTGCCGCGCGCAGGATGGCGATTGGGTTAACGCCAGGGTGATGCCAGAACCAGCGATCCTCATAGTTGAGCAGCGCGTCGAGATAGGCGGGCGCAACCTCATCCAGCGTGACCGGATAGCGCCAGACGCCCTGTTTATCGGCGAAGCGCCAGAGCGGCGTCCCATCTTCCGCCACCACCACGCGCGCCGGCTGTACCTGGCGCAGCGGCAGCGGAAACAGCCGATCCATGCCGAGCAGCGCCAGCAACAGCGCGACAAAAACAAGCGGCGGCCAGAGCCACCGCTTTTTCCAGCCTTGCAGCTTCATGCCTTAACGTACACTGATCTTCTCCGGCGTCGCGCCGACGGCGCGCCACTCCGGCACATACATCGACTCGACCTGCGGCGGCGGGAGACGGTAGCTGCCCGGCGTCACGGCGCGCGCCAGATAGAGCAGCGTCTCCGTTTTGTAGCCGCTCAGCGCCAGCGCCGCGACAAAACGATCGTCGCGGAACTCAATATGGCGGATATCCGCCTGCTGCATATCCGCCATGCTCTCCTTCAGCGCATCCGCGCCGTCGCCGAGGCTGGCGCTGCTGTCGCTGAGGTTCTGATTCTCCAGCTCCAGACCCGCAGGCAGCAGATCCACCACCAGCGCATCGCTGACGCGTTTGCTGGCGGAGACCTTCAGACGCACCACCAGCAGCTGGCCGCTGCTGAGGTTATCGAGATCCGCCGGTTCGCCGTCAAGAGTGAAATAGTCGCGAGTCACGTTCAGCACGTTGTGCATCGGCTTCGGCGCAGCGAGCGGATAGCCCGTTACGTTCAGCACGCCATAGAGCGGCGACTGGCTGTGACTCGTCAGCGTGACGCCGCGCTGCAGCTGGTCGGCGTTCAGCCCCTGCGTCAGTGCGCCTGTGCCGTTCAGCGGCTGCGCTTCGCCCTCCAGCGCCGCCTGCCAGGCTTCGCCTTTATGCTGCTGCAGCGTGCGCGCCGCCAGGAACAGGGCGTTATTCTCCTGCGTAGAGAACCAGACCTGGCCGCGCGCCGCTTTCGCCAGATCCTGCATCAGCGCGTCCTGCATCTCCGGCAACAACTGATTTTCCGCCAGCAGCGCCAGAATCAGCGCGCGGTCGCGCAGCGGGCTGCCGTAATCGCCCAGCCAGCCGTCTGATTCGCGCGTCAGCCCGACGCCCTGCGCCAGCGCCAGCTGCGCGCGCTGCGGATCGCCCATCAGCTTCAGCGCCACACCGAGCTGCGCCAGCGCCAGTCCCGATTTAGCCTTGTCGCGCTTCTCATAGAGCGCGCGCAGCGCGCCGAGCGGTGCCTGCTGCTGACGTGCCAGCACCATGCCCGCATAGGCCTGCACGCTGAAGCGCATCGCCTCTTCATTGCTGCTCCAGCGGGTTTCAATCTGCGCCGGATCCTGCAGATAGCGCAGCAGCCGTTCGTCAGCGCGCGTGATGACCTCTTGCGGCACGCTGTAGCCCGCCTCGCTGGCGCGCAGCAGGAAATCAGTGACGTAGGCGGTCAGCCAGAATTCCTCGTCGCTCTCTTTGCTCCACAGGCCAAAGCTGCCGTTGCCGCGCTGCATACCCGCCAGGCGCGCTATGCCGGTATCAATGGCGGCACGCCGCGCCTCGTCGCTGCTGGTTTTGATGCCCATTGCGGCGAGCTGCGCCTGATTAGTGAAAATGGACGGCCAGATGCCGCTGGCGGTCTGTTCCAGGCAGCCGTAGGGGTAAGCGTAAAGCGCGCTGATATAGTGGCCGATATTCAGCGGCGGCTGATTGCTGAGCGTAAACTGTCCGCTCAGCGTCTCCGGCTGCAGGCCGCTAAAGGCAGCGGCCTGCACCTGCCAGCTTTGCCCCGCCTGCATCACGCCGTCGAAGCTCAGCGTTTGCGCCGGATAAGCCGGACGCACACCAATCTTCCAGCTGCGCTGACTGTCGGCCAGCGCCTCGCCCGCGAGCGAAAGGCCGGAGACCCGCACCTGCACCGCGCCCTCGCCGAAACCGCCCTGCGCTTTCACCGGTATATGCAGCGTGGTGCGCGCCCCTTTCGCCAGCTGAACGCGGTGCGTGGCGCCGCCACTCAGCGTAATCTGGCCCTGCGTTTGCACATCCACCTTCAGCGCCTGGGGTTGGTCGGTAAGATTGGTGAGATCGAGCGCCAGCATCGCCTGATCGCCGCTCGCCATAAAGCGCGGCGTCGCCAGTTCGCTGATCAGCGGTGCGGCAACCACCACTTTTCGCTCCGCCGAGCCGAAGCTGTCGTCGCTCCACGCCTGCGCCATCAGGCGCAGCTCGCCGTTAAACTGCGGGATCGGCAACTCCAGCGTGCCTTCGCCGTTTTTATCCAGCGTGACCGGCTGAAGCTGCTGCGCCACGATATTCACCTCGGTCAGCGGCTTTTTACCGCCGCGCGACTGGGCGTCGTCGTCGCCATCGCCGCCGAAACGCAGCGTCGCCAGACGTCCGCCGCCTTCAATCAGCTGGCCGAAAACATCATACTGATCGGCGTTATAGCGCTTGCGGCCAAAGAAGCCTTCCCAGGGGTCGGGCGTTTTGTAATCGTTAATGTTCAACACCCCACTGTCCACCGCTGACAGCAGCACCTGAATTTTCTCCGGCAGTTCGCCGCCGACGCGACTGGCTTTAACTTTTACCTTCAGCGTCTGCTCAGGGCGAATTTTTAGCGGCGCATCGAGCGCCAGGTCGATACGGCGCGCGTCGATCGCTATCGGCAGATGCAGCAGGCCGATGGCACGCTTCGGCGTAGCACCGCTGACCTTATCGCCGTCGCGCACCACAATAGCGCTGAGGTAAAGGTCATGGCGCTTCCAGCTGGCATCAAGCGGCACGTTGATGGTCGCGCCGCCCGCAGGCACGTTAATCGGCTGCCACCACAGGGTGCCGCTGCTTGACTCAACCATCAGATAGCCTTTCCCCGCCGCAGGCGACTCCACCTGAACATGGGCGGTCTCGCCGGGCCGCAAAGCGGTTTTATCGAGCTTGAGCTTCACCTGGTCGGGCCTTAGCGCACCGGTGCCATTAGTGTTGTCTTCCCACCAGTAGCCGGCGCGGAACCGCACGCTGGAGATAATCTTCTCGCCGGCCTGCACTTCCAGACGATAAGATCCCCACTCCACCGGGAAACTGACCTTTTTGCTGTCGCCAGCGGCCAGCGAAATGCGCTGCGCATCCTCCTGCAGATCCTTCTCATCATTGCGCATCTGCCAGCCTTCGCTGTCGGAGAAGCTCCAGTAGTAGTCGCGCCGCTCGTGGATCAGGCGAACCTCAAGATCTTTAGCGGCCAGCTTCTCGCCTTTGCTGTTGGCGTAAACGATATCGAAGTCGGCGAGGCTGTTTTCCGGCACCGTGGGCTGCTGGGTATAACGATCGTAGCGGTAGTCATAGACCGATTCGCTCTTGAACAGCGGCCGGATGCCGGGCAGCGCGGGCGCGGGCCAGATGGCCTGGACAGCGCGGCGCGTAACCGGCCGGCCGCCCGTCTCCAGCAGGCTCGCCTGCAGGATTAAGTTAAGCGGCGAATGGATCTGCGCCCACTCGCTCTCTACCGTTAGCTGCAGCTTGCCATCATCGTCCAGGGTGTCGTCGATATCATCCAGATTGCGTTTGCTCTCCTCCATGATGTCGCCGAACTGGTAGCCCGGCAGCGCGGCGACCGCTTCACGCGCTGGCCGCAGCATCAGCTGTCCCTGCAGTTCGTTGCCCGCCGCGGGCGCGCCGTAGAGATAGCGCCCTTCAATATTGAAAACGACGTCGTCGTCAGGCGACAGCGGACTGTCGCTGTTTTGCAACGTCAGCGCCATGCGCTCCGGCAGAAAATCTTCAACGTGAAAGCGCCAGCTGCGCGGCTGGCTGTCGCCGCTGTTCAGCCGCAGCGTCCAGTCGCCGGTCATCGCCGAGGCAGGAAGCGAAAAGCGCTGCTGATAAAAACCGCTTTCCGGCTGCCAGACAAAAGTTTGCGCGACTTCGCCGTTGGGCTGCACTACTTCAGCTTTTAGCGGCTGCGCAGGCAGCGGCCTGCCGTCGGCATCGCGCAGCAGCGCGTTGACGATCACCGTTTCGCCAGGGCGATAGAGATCGCGCGGGCCGAAAACAAACAGCTGTTTGTCGTAACCCTGCGGTCCGGCGACGGGAAACTCCGCCAGGTCCAGCGCGGGCAGATTGAGGTCGATAAGCGACGTCTGCTCCTTTTGCGTGGCGATCAGCACCTTGCCTTTCGCCTGCGTCGGCAGGCGCAGATGCCCGCTACCGTCGGTGACGCCGCCGGCAAGCTTCCGTCCCTTCTCATCCAGCAGCTGCACAGTAACGTCCGCCAGCGGCGCGCCGCTGGCGAGGCTCTGCGTAAACAGCTCCATTTCGCCGGGAAAGCGGTGCAGTGACAGACCAATATCGCTGAGGGTAAACAGCGTGGCGGGCAGCGTATAGTTATAGGAGCCAGCCTGTTTCATTACCGCCAGATAAACGCCCGGCTGCTTCAGCGGCGTCACGTCCCCCAGCGGCAGCTGCAGTTTTTCGCGCGTGTTACGCGCCGGATTAAGTTCGAAGCGGCCGCTGTAGACCAGATCGGCGTTATTGAGCAGCTCGCGCGAGGACCAGTAAGAAAGGTTGTTGCCGTAGTTCCACTGCGCAAGAAAATCGTTTATCGAGGCGCTTTTAACGCGGAAGAAATCGACATCGACGCGCGACACGTTAAGCGCCAGTACGGGCAGGCCCTGAGTCAGGCGCAGCGGCAGCAGCGAGCCGCGGCTGGCGAAACCAACCATTGGCTGAATATCGCGCGTGGTCAGCGACTGGCTGAAGGGTGTCGATAAAGTGGTGCCGTTGGCGGCGCGTAATCCCGCCTCTACGCTCACCGTCAGCTTGCGCGACGGCTCAGGATGGCGAAAGCGCAGCGACTTGCCGTTCTGCGCCAGCTCCCAGCCGCCGTCTACTTTGCCGCTTTTGTCATCAATCAGCTTCACCCGCGCGGCAAAATCCTGTTTGTCGTCGAGCGGGGTATTAAAGGTGAGCACCAGCGCGGCCGCGCCGTCCAGCTGAAGCTCAGAGAAGTCGATAACGGACACGACTTTTGCCGCCTGCTGCGCTGCGGCAGGCTCTGCAGCGGGCAGCGTAAAGGTTGTTGCGCCGCCAAGCAGCGCCGCGCCCAGCACGACACCAGAGAGCAGCCGTTTTATAGCTCTTGCCATGGTAAATCCCTCACCTGTCCCCGAAGGTATAATTTCGCCGCGCAATTTCACCGCAAACCCGCCATTTTAGCAATGCCGCCCTTGAGATAGCATTCACATTCCCCGACACTGAGCTTTTACTGATGATAAGAAGAGGTTGCTATGACAGCCATATTTGTCTCCGCTGACTGGTTAAATGAACATTACGCCGAAGGTAACGTGCAGGTGCTGGACGCCCGCATGCTGCCGCCGGGCCAGGAGGCCGTACGTAATATCACAGCGGAGTATCTGGCGGGCCATCTGCCGGGCGCACCTTTCTTCGATATTGAGGCGCTTTCCGATCACAGCAGCCCTTACCCGCATATGATGCCGCGCGCCGAGCGTTTCGCCGTGGCGATGCGCGAGCTGGGCATTAACAGCGACAGTCACCTGGTGGTTTACGATGAGGGCAACCTCTTCTCCGCGCCGCGTGCCTGGTGGATGCTGCGTACGTTCGGCGTTGAGCAGGTCTCGATTCTGGCGGGCGGCCTGCAGGGCTGGAAAGCGGCTGGTCTGCCGCTGGCGACCGGACAGGTCGCGCTGCCTGAGGGCGAATTTGAGGCGACGTTCGATGAAGCACAGGTGAAGCGTCTGACCGATGTGCTGCTGATTAGCCATGAAGGCGGCGCGCAGATTGTCGATGCCCGCGCGGCGAACCGCTTTAACGCCGAGGTTGATGAGCCGCGTCCGGGTTTGCATCGCGGCCATATTCCCCGCAGCCGCAATGTGCCCTGGAACGATCTGGTGACGAACGGCGCGCTGAAGCCGGAAGCCGAACTGCGCGCTATCTTCGCCAGAGCGGGCGTGAAGCTGGATGAGCCGGTGGTGGCGAGCTGCGGTTCAGGCGTCACCGCCGCGGTGGTGATCCTGGCGCTGAACGTGCTGGGCGCGCGCAACGTCACGCTTTATGACGGGTCGTGGGGCGAATGGGGCAGCAGAGACGATTTACCGATAGAGAAGTAACAGAAAGGTGCGGCAAGACGCCGCACCCGATTCAGATAATACGCGGACTGCCTTTAAAGTCGCGCAAAAAACTGCCCCAGCGACGTTCGTAAAAGGGCGTGATGTGGGCAGTAAAAAAGTGGCTGACGCCCTTCTCGTCCGCCACCACTTCGCAGATATCAATCGGCGCGTCATCCGGCAGCGTATCGGTTGCGACGCTGCCCGCCGCCTGAATAATCGCCTCAATATCGCTTTCCGCTTCGATGCCGATCAGCAGGTTCGGCTGTTGATCCGCGCTTTCGCGAATGCTGGCGACAAAGGCGCGGCGCACCTGTTTGTATTTACTGAACAGCTGCGTCAGCGAGTCGATCATCTGCGCGGGCGGCGTTGCTATTTCTGACAGCAGCAGCGCCTGGCCGCCTTCCAGCACAGTTTGCTGACTCAGGGCGTCGCCCTCTTCACCCAGCAGGTGGGCGATCTCCGCCGGAGAGAACTCTTTGCCGGTAGGCAGTTTGGGATTGAGGAACAGCGTTTCGCCGCGCGTCATCTCAAACAGCGTGCGCACCGGCAGGCGCAAATAAGCCTGCTCGCCCGCGATCGCTTCGCTCATCGCCTCCTGCGAGGTAAAAAAGGGAATGACGCTGCGGCCATCCTCTTTTTCCCAGTGTTGCAGATCGACCGGCGTATCCGCGGCGAACTGCGTCTCGGTGCTTTCGCCTGGCACCCAGACGTCCGCGGCCAGCAACAGCTGAAAAAATTCCGGGCGGTGCGCCGGCTCGGTAGCCGCCAGCTTCAGCACCTCTTCAAGACGGTTCATGTTTTGCCTTTCTACATAAGGCGACGGCCAGGCCGCCGCCAGATCCTTTACTTAAGCAGCAGATTCGCCAGGGTACGCACGCCGATGCCGGTTGCGCCTGCCGACCACTGATCCACCGCGCTCTTGCGGTAGGTAGCCGAGCAGTCGATATGCAGCCAGCCCTCCTGATAGCGGGTCACGAAGTGCGACAGGAACGCGGCTGCGCTGCTTGCGCCCGCCGAATGCGCCGCGCTGGCGATATTATTGAGATCGGCGAAATTAGACGGCAGATGGTTGCGGTGGAACTCCGCCAGCGGCAGACGCCAGAACGGCTCGTTCTCACTGGTGGCGCTGCCCATCAGCGACTGCGCCAGCACATCGTCGAACGTAAAGAGCGCGTGGTAGTCATTGCCGAGCGCGGTTTTCGCCGCGCCGGTCAGCGTCGCGGCGTCAATCAGCAGCGTCGGATGCTGTTCGCTGGCGTCGATCAGGCCATCGGCCAGCACCAGACGCCCTTCCGCATCGGTATTCATCACTTCCACTGATTTACCGTTGCGGTAGCGGATGATATCGCCCAGGCGGAAAGCGTTGCCGCTGACCATATTGTCGGCGCAGCAGAGGAACAGCTTAACGCGCTGCTTAAGGCCGCGAGAGATTGCCAGCGCCAGCGCGCCGGTCAGGGTCGCCGCGCCGCCCATATCGGACTTCATCGAGTCCATAAAAGCGCTCTGCTTCAGGCTGTAGCCGCCGGTATCGAAGGTGATGCCCTTACCCACCAGACAGGCGAATACCGGCGCGCTGTCGTCGCCGGTCGGGTTGTAGTCCAGCGCCAGCAGCACCGGCGGGCGGCTGGAGCCGCGTCCTACGGTGTGAAGGCCGAGATAGCC
This sequence comes from Pantoea sp. UBA5923, assembly GCF_002431095.1. Lineage (NCBI taxonomy): Bacteria > Pseudomonadati > Pseudomonadota > Gammaproteobacteria > Enterobacterales > Erwiniaceae > Pantoea > Pantoea sp. UBA5923. The sequence goes on from NZ_DJDN01000056.1 coordinate 44,701, forward strand.
CTGCTCGCGCAGGTCGTCGCCGCGCGTCACGCGATAGCTGACCGCCTCGCCGCCCACTTCGCTGATCAGGTCGATAGCGCTGTGCGCCAGATCTTCTGGCCCCAGTTCCTCCGCCGGCAGGTTAATGGTGTCGCGCACCCAGTCAATAATGCGCAGACGACGCGCAAACTCCGCCTGATCCTGTTCATTCAGCGTCGGCCAGACCACGTTGCGCTGCCCTTTCGGGCCGCGGTAGCCCTGCCAGAACGCCCAGCATGGCTCCAGATCCCAGCCTTCGCCGCTCAGCGCCACATGGCGAATACCCTGCCCGTCAATTTTGCGCGCCGCGCGCTGGATGGTGTTGAGCTGATCCGCGCCATTCAGGTGAATGGTCATGCCGTCGTCGTTGCTGGTCAGAATCGCTTTCTCGCCCCAGCGCGCATCAGCGGGCTGGTGGCTCAGCGTAATGTTCATCGGTTGTATTGTCATCGCGAAACTCCATATGCGTATAAGTATCATCCAGCCAGAAGCGCAGGCTTTAGCCGTTAAACGTCAGACCTGATAACAGATATTGCCGGGTGACGCCAGCGGATCCAGTCGGAGGCGCGCCGTTTCCGGATTTCACCGGAGAGACGGCGCAGAAATTAGCGTGAAGCGGACACCGGCGCGCGCAGGCGGGGAAGCACCTTTTGCACCAGCGCAATGGCGTAGTCGATCTCCTCTTCCGTGGTGAAGCGGCCGAGCGAAAAGCGCAGCGAACTGTGCGCCAGCGCTTCGTCAAGGCCGATGGCGCGCAGCACGTAGGAGGGTTCCATGCTGGCGGAGGTGCAGGCCGAGCCGGATGAAAGCGCCAGATCTTTTAACGCCATAATCAGCGATTCGCCGTCGACGCCAGCGAAACTGATATTCAGAATATTGGGCGCGCTCTGCGTCAGATCGCCGTTAAGCTGTACGCCTTCCAGCGCGCTTAGCCCCTGCCACAGTCGCGCGCGCAGCGCGGCCAGACGCGCCATCTCGGTTTCCCGCGCTTCACGGGCCAGCGAAAACGCCTCGCCCATGCCGACGATCTGATGCACCGGCAGGGTGCCGGAGCGCATACCGCGCTCGTGGCCGCCGCCGTGCATCTGCGCGTCGATATTCACTTTGGGTTTACGGCGCACATAGAGCGCGCCGATGCCTTTCGGGCCGTAGAGTTTGTGGGCGGAGAAGGACATCAGATCGACCTTCAGTTCGCTGAGGTCGATCGGCAGTTTGCCGACGCTTTGCGTGGCATCGACATGGAAAAGAATATCGCGCGCGCGGCACAGCTCACCGATAGCGGCGATATCCTGAATCACGCCGATTTCATTATTAACGTGCATCAGCGATACCAGTACGGTGTCGTCGCGCAGCGCGTCGCGCACCGCATCAGGCGTGATAATGCCGTTGGCGGGCGGCTTCAGATAAGTGACCGTAAAGCCTTCGCTCTCCAGCTGTTTGCAGCTGTCGAGTACCGCTTTATGTTCAGTCTGGCTGGTGATGATGTGCAGGCCGCGCCCGCGCTGGGCATGCGCGGCGCCTTTCAGGGCGAGGTTGTCCGATTCGGTCGCGCCGGAGGTAAAAATGATTTCACGCGGATCGGCATTGACCAGTTCCGCTACCTGATTGCGCGCCACGTCGACCGCTTCTTCAGCCTGCCAGCCGAAACGGTGCGAGCGCGAAGCCGGGTTACCAAAGGTGCCGTCCAGCGTCAGGAACTGCATCATTTTGCTGGCCACACGCGGATCGGCCGGCGTCGTTGCGGCATAATCCAGGTAAATCGGTAATTTCATTGCGCTAAAGCTCCGTATCGAAAATCATACGTCTTTATAGCAGATTCGGCCCTGACCGCGTTAGCAGTAAGGGCCGCACAGAAGGGGATCAGGAGGCGCGAAGATTGACGTTGATTTCCTGAACGCGATTGTTCTGGAAGCGACGATTGTCCTGTGAATTCTGGCGATCGGCCACGTCGAGGATCTCCTGGTTGTTCACCAGCTCGGCCAGCGTGATGTTATTCAGAAAATCGCTGATGCGTACGCTGAGATCGCGCCACAGCACATGCGTCAGGCAGCGTTCGCCGCCCTGACAACCCTCTTTGCCCTGGCATTTAGTGGCATCAACGGATTCATCGACGGCAGTAATCACTTCGCCGACCGCAATGGCGCTGGACGCTTTGCCCAGCAGGTAGCCGCCGCCTGGTCCGCGGACGCTGGCCACCAGGCCATGCTTGCGCAGACGCGAGAATAACTGCTCCAGATAGGAGAGCGAAATGCCCTGACGCTCGGAAATATCAGCCAGCGGAACCGGCCCTTCATGGGAATGCAGGGCAACGTCCAGCATCGCGGTAACGGCGTAACGTCCTTTGGATGTCAGTCTCATAGCGTACTACCTCAATAGCGTCCGGTTATCGGAGGATTAGCAAAAGATAGCCGAAGTCTGACATTCCCGAGTATTTTGGTCAACTATTTAACCGAGTAATTTACTCAACTACTCTTTTTCGCCTTTGCGCTTTTCAAACGAGGCGAGCATGCCGCGCAGAATATTCAGCTCGTCGCGTTCCGGACGCGCACGCGTATAGAGGCGACGCAGCTTGCTCATCACCTGTCCCGGATTGCCTTCGCGGATAAAACCACTGTTAAGCATCATCTGTTCCATGTGCTGATAGAAGCGCTCCAGATCGTCCACCAGTGGATAAGGCGATTCAGCATAGACCGGCGCAGGCTGCGCTTTTTCCTGCGCCGCCAGCCACGCCATACGCACTTCATAGGCGATAATCTGCACCGCCATCGCCAGGTTGAGCGAGCTGTACTCTGGATTAGCCTGGATGGCGACGTGGTAGTGGCACTTTTGCAGCTCTTCGTTGGTCAGACCGACGCGTTCGCGGCCAAATACCAGCGCGACAGGGGCCTGCTCGCCCTCTTCCACGCTTTTGACGCCGCATTCGCGCGCGTCCAGCATGGGCCAGGGCAGCGAACGGGAACGGGCGCTGGTGCCGACTACCAGGCTACAGCCGGCAATCGCCTCGTCGAGCGTATCGACGATTTTCGCGTCACCGATAACGTCGCTGGCGCCTGCCGCCAGGGAGATCGCCTGCGAGTCAGGTTTTACCAGCGGGTTGACGAGATAAAGATTGCTTAAGCCCATGGTTTTCATCGCGCGGGCCACGGAGCCCATATTGCCGGTGTGAGAGGTTTCCACCAGCACGATTCGAATATTCTGCAGCATAGATTGGCGTCAGTCAGGAAATGATGGGCAGCATGCTAACATAACTGGAGACATTTAAAGAACGCGCTGCTATACTTCGCGCCGTTTTTCCTCGTTCTTTAACATCCAGTGAGAGATACCGATGCATCCGATGCTCAACATCGCCGTGCGCGCTGCGCGCAAGGCCGGCAACCTGATTGCCAAGAATTATGAAACCCCGGACGCGGTCGAAGCCAGCCAGAAAGGCAGCAACGACTTTGTAACCAATGTTGACCGTGATGCAGAACGACTGATTATCGAAGTGATTCGCAAATCCTACCCGCAGCACTCTATCATTACCGAAGAGAGTGGCGAACTGGCGGGCGACGATCAGGACATTCAATGGGTTATCGATCCGCTGGATGGCACTACCAACTTTATCAAACGCCTGCCGCATTTCTCCGTCTCTATCGCCGTACGCATTAAAGGCCGTACTGAAGTCGCCGTGGTCTACGATCCTATGCGTAACGAGCTGTTTACCGCCGTACGCGGTCAGGGCGCGCAGCTTAACGGTTACCGTCTGCGCGGCAGCACCGCTCGCGATCTCGACGGCACTATTCTCGCGACCGGTTTCCCGTTCAAGACCAAGCAGCATGCGCCGGCCTTTATCAACGTAGTCGCTAAGCTGTTTACCCAGTGCGCTGATTTCCGCCGTACCGGCTCTGCCGCGCTGGATCTCGCCTATGTCGCCGCTGGCCGCGTTGATGGTTACTTTGAAATTGGCCTGAAGCCGTGGGATTTCGCCGCGGGCGAACTGCTGGTGCGCGAAGCGGGCGGTCTGGTCACGGACTTTACCGGCGGTCACGGTTATATGCACTCAGGCAACATCGTGGCGGGTAACCCGCGCGTGGTGAAATCGCTGCTCTCCAGCATGCGTGACGAGCTGAGCGAAGCGCTGAAACGTTAAAATTATAAAGGCGGCTTTATAGCCGCCTTTATGTACGCAGGTTCTGTGCCCACGCGGGTGACATAAACCGATCGCAAAGTCGCTTTTCGCATCCCTGCTCGCTCGGCCCGCGCCCTCCCTGGCGCGGGACGCTTTGCTCTTCGGTTTATGTCACCCACGTTTTAGCTTTAGTGCGGACATGCAAAAAAAAGGCGGCTTTTCAGCCGCCTTTTTTATTTCACTTACTTGTTAGCGTCGTTCGTGACTCAGAACCTGACGCGGTTGAGTGCGACGACCAATACGACCCATCACCGCTGCCAGCACAGCTTCAATCAGCAGCATAAAGAAGGCGTACCAGCTCGCTTTCGCGGTTGCCGCAGCAGCCTGGTCAGCCGCTTCGCGCGCTTTCTGTTCTGCCTGTTGCTTCAGCTGTTGATACTGCTGCATCGCTTTCTGATAGCTCTGCTCGGTCTGATTAACGATCTGATCGACTTCCTGATCGCTCTTACCGGTGCGCGCCTTAATGATATTTTTCAGCGCGTCGCGGTCAGCCGCCTGCAGGGTATCGGAATGACGACCCATGACGCCTTTAACCCAGTTGGTAATATCCGTATCGGCATTCTGCGGATTCTGCGCGGTATTCTTCGCCTGGTTCTCCGCATTATTGGCTTCGCTATTCACATCCTTCTGTAAATTCTCCGGCTGCAATTCTGGTTTGCCGGTCTGGCGCAGCGTGGTTTGCAATTCATTTTGCAAATCATCGAGGTTGATATTATTTTCCTGCAGCTTCTGTTTTGCATAATCAGTAACCGTCGGCGCTGCGGCGGAAATACCGCTGCCTACCGCCTGGAAACCTGAGCCAATAATATTGAAAGCGCCGCCGATCAGGCTGCTGGCCAGTGTTACCGCAAGCCAGATAGTAAATAAGGTACTCAGACCAAACATCAGCAGACCATGCAGAGCGCCTTCGCGCTGTGCCAGACGGCCAGCCAGATAGCTACCAACCGCCATCGCGATTAACATGCTCAGTCCGGTCCAGATTAAAGCGCCGGTGCCAAGATGCTGCAGCGGATTTTGCTCCTGTTGCGGATCTACCGAGGTAGCGCCGATCGCGGTACCCAGCAGGGTCAGTAAAATATGCACAATCAGCGCGCCAATTACGCCAGCGAATACTGCGCTCCAGGAAATACGTTTTAAGGGTAATCCCGCGTGCGTTTCAGTAATGGTTTCTGTTGTACCATTATTAATCCGGGTTTCGTGCATGGTAGTTCTCCTCGCAACAGATAACGTTAAAAAATCAATATTATTAAAGGGACACAACATCTGGTTGTTTTATTTAGCGTAGACGAGAAAACTGTTTTCACCACAATAAGCGGCAATATATTGCGATTAACGAAGCGTAAATAGAGGAGATAAACCAGGCGGAATAAAGCAAGGACGCGAAAGATTATTTTCTCCGCGTCCTCTGTCGCGGCTGTTAGCCAAAAGGACGCAGGCCGCCGCCGATACCGGGCGTCGCGCTTTGCCACAGCGCAAAACCCACCAGGATCAGCAGCGCGCTGCCGACCAGCGCTAAAAGCGGCATCGCCAGCGCCGCCGTTGAGGCCGCCCGGCTTTCGCCGCCCAGACGCAGCGCCAGCGTTCGCGAGCGCTGCACCAGCAGGCCGATGGCGGAAATGGTTAGCGCTGTGCCCAGCGCCATAACCGCCGCTGACAGAACGCCCCAGAGATAAACGCCGATAACGCGGGAAAACAGCAGCATCATTATCGCGCCCGAACAGGGACGTAATCCCATAGACGCCACCAGCAGCAGCTGGGTTTTAAGGCTGACCGCCCCGGCGACCTGCTGCGCGTCTGGCAGATGCGCATGACCACAGCCGCAGTGCGCGTCGTGCTGATGAGCGGCGCGCAGAGCATGGATTTTCATCGGCGAACGCGGCCGCAGCTGACGCCGCAGCGCTTTTAACGCGCGCACGCCAATCCATACCCCCAGCCCAATTACCAACAGATAGCTCCCCTTCTCCAGCCAGTAGCTGCTGAGATGCAGCTGGCGCGAAGAGGTTTGCAGCACCACCAGCATAAACGTAACCAGAACGATCGCCACGCTGCCCTGCAGCAGCGAGGCCAACAGCGTCAGCCTGAGCGTAGTCTTGAGACGCGCCGGATGCGTCGCGAGAAAGGTGGTGATCACTACTTTGCCGTGGCCTGGCCCCAGCGCATGCAGAACGCCATAGGCCAGACTGAAGAGCACCAGCATACCGCCAGCCTGTTCGGGCGCGGTTTTGACCTGCTGCAGCAGCTGAGTCATCTCTTGATGAAGCCCTTTCTGCCAGCGCACGCTTTGCAGCAGAATCTGCGGCCAGTATTGCCACAGCGCGCATGCCGTCGCCGCCATCACAACAGCCAGCAGCCACAGAGGCCAGACGCGACGCGCAGGAGAACGGGAAAGCATCAGTGACATGTCAGCGTGACCTTTTGTGCAAACTGTCGCCCTAAATCCATCTCCTCAGGCGGCGCATTGGCTTTATCCAGCGACAGGGCGTACTGCTTCAGGCTGTCGTCTGGTTTCGGCGTATGCAGCGCCAGTTCGCAGCGCGACTTTAACGCCGCAGGCAGGCTAAGGGCATGGGCATCGCTGTAGGTCATATCAACGAAGTAGGTCGGGTCGAAAGTCAGGATATCGAAACGCTGCCCGGCTAACGCTGGCGGCTCCGCCAGCGGCAAAATAAACTCCAGCACCGCTTTGTTGCCGCTTCGCGACAGCGCGTACTCTTTTGGCAGGTTGAGAAATTTCACGCGCTGGCCGTTGTGCCATACCTCAGAGAAGTAGTGCTGACCCAGCACATTCGCCATCACTTCCGCCGCCAGTTTTTTCCATACTTCACTGCCGGGCTTCGCATCGCCCGCATCGTAAAGCAGATCGGCGGAGGTGATCTCGTCCATTGTCCAGTTCATCTTCAGTCCAGTGAAGGTATCACCGTCGGCGAGCAGTTCGGTTTTCATGTCGATAAAGCTGTGTGGATGGGCATAGCTGGCCTGGCTCATCAGTAACAGTAAAGTAAAAAGGACGCCTCTCATAATGTTATAAAGTTACATTCCCGGTTAAAAGCGCATATAAGTAACAAAAAATTGTGACCCACGCTGAAGCATTGCAGAAAAAATCAGCAGCAGGCCGCGACCCTTTTCGCCATTGGCTATTCTTAGCGCAATACCGGACCGCTGGAATCTAGACTGATGAGTTCTGCTCCCTCTTCGGCACCACTCTTCACCCGATCACAGCGTCGTTGTCATCTGCTGCTGCTATTGTATCTGCCCACTCCCGCGCTAACGCTCGAAAAACTCTGTCAGTTAAACGGCGTTGACGCTGTCGTCGCCCGACAGGATATCGAAGATGTCGGGGATGAGATACAGCGTTATCACCAGCTGGAACTGCATCAAATGGTGGACGGCAGCTTTCGCATTCACGGCACCGAGCTGGATCGGCGACTTTGCCTGCTGCACTGGCTGCGGCGCGGGCTGCGCTTGTCGGAAAACTTCGTGCGCGACCATTTTGCCGCGCCGCTGCGCCAGCGCCTGAAAGCCATGAAAATAGAAAAAGCGCTCTACGACGAGATAAATTTGCAGGCGCTGATCCAGCACTGCAGCCTGAAGCTCTCCCGCGACTTTAGCGCGCGCGACCGCCTGTTTCTGCAAATCTTTATGAAGTATGGGCTGATGCAGCGCCAGCCGGCTCTGTTCAACGAGCGGCAGCGCGCCTGGCTTCAGCAGAAGTATGAGCGCGAGGCGGCGATGGACGTCATTCTTCACTGGCAAAAGCGCTGTCACCTGGCGCCGCATATCAGCGAAGCGGACTTCTGGACGCTGCTGTTCAGCCTGATCCATGCGCCTGGCCCTGATACGCTGCACCATCCCGGCAGCCAGCAGCTGATGCGGGAAACCAGACAACTTATCGCCAGATTCGAACAGCTGGCCGAGCTGCGCTTCGGCGAACCTCAGGAATTGACGGAGCAGCTCTATACGCATCTGGCGCAGGCGCTGGATCGCTCCCACTTCGGCATCGGCATTGATAACAGCGTGGCGCTGGACGTCACGAAGCTCTATCCGCGCCTGCTGCGCACCACGCAGCAGGCGCTGGACGGGTTTGAAACCACCTACGATCTGCGTTTCAGCCAAGAGGAGGTTAGCCTGATTGCGGTGATATTCGGCGCCTGGCTGATGCAGGAAAACGCGCTGCAGGAGAAGCAGGTTCTGCTGCTGACCGGCGACAACGCCCGTCTTGAACAGCAGCTTGAGCAGCAGATCCGCGAAATTTCCCTGCTGCCGATCAATATCAAATATCAGGATATGAGCGACTTCCAGCGCGACGGCGCACCGCGTGAAATCGCGCTGGTGATCTCCCCTTACGCCACCTCGCTACCGCTCTATTCGCCGCCGCTGATCCACGCCGAGCTGCCGCTGAGCGAACATCAGCAGCAGCGTATTCGGGCGCTGCTGGAGGCTTAAGCCGCACGCGGCCGCAAAAAGAGTGCGGGCAGCGCGACCAGCGCCATCACCCAGAAGAGATGGCCCTGCAGCGGGGTAAACAGCACGCCGCAGATCATGGTCATTACCGCGATGCCGCCGCCCATCGCCAGCGCTGAGTAGATCGACTGCAGGCGGATAACGTCTGAACCGCTGCGCGCGGCGATAAAGCGCATCGCCGCCAGATGGCAGACGGTAAAGCTGCCGCAGTGCAGGATCTGCCCTACGATAAGCCAGGGTAGTTCAACGGTCGCACCCAGCAATGTCCAGCGCACCAGCGCGCAGATGCCGGAGAGCAGCAGCAAATCGCGCGCGCGCCAGCGTCGAAACAGGCGATTGCTCAGGGCGAAAATGACAATCTCCGCCACCACGCCAAGCGACCACAGATAGCCCACCACCGAAGCGGAATAGCCGCTCTGCTGCCACCATATCGCGCTGAATCCGTAATAGGCGGCGTGCGCTCCCTGCATCAGCGTAACGCACAGCATAAAGCGCCATACGCTGTTCTCACGCAGCAGATCGCGCCACGCCTGCCAGCCGCCGCCCGTCGCGCTGTGTCGCTCCTCGCCCTGCGGTCGGGTAAGCGGTGGCAGCAGCATGCCGCCCAGCATCGCCAGCACGCCGACGGAGAGCAGCGCCAGAATCGCCTGCGATGACCAGTGGTTGACCAGCAGTCCGGTAAGCGCCGAACTGATAACAAACGCCAGCGATCCCCACAGCCGCACCGGGCCATATTTCAGTCCGATCTGCTGGGTCCAGGTGGCGGCCAGCGCATCGCTGAGCGGCACCAGCGGCGAAAAGAAGAGGTTAAAGCCTACCATAACCAAGAGTAGCCACAGCCACTGCTGCCCTATCCAGTATCCGGCGGCAAACAAGCAGGTCAGCAGCGCCAGCAGTCGCAGCGCGGCGATCAGCTGCGCTGGATGCTTCACCTGCGAAGCGATCAGCAAACTGCCCACAAAGCGCGCCACCATCCCGCAGCCGAGCAGCAGACCGATTTTCTCCGCATCAAGGCCGGTACCTTTTAGCCAGACGCCCCAAAAAGGCAGATAGATGCCGTAGCAAAAAAAGTAAGTGAAATAGCCGAGACCGAGCCATTTTGACGAGCCGATCGCCATTCTGCCTCCCGCAGTGAAGGGTCCATAGAAGATAATTGCGCGTTACTCTAACTTAAAAAAGGCAATAAAAAAGGATGGCCGAAGCCATCCTTAATCGCGGTCACACAAGCTCAGGCTTATGCGTAAACCGGCAGACGAGCGCAGACTTCCAGCACTTTCTGTTTGGTGCGTTCGATAGTCGCTTCATCGTTGATGTTGTCGAGCACGTCGGCAATCCAGCCCGCCAGCTCGCGAACTTCCGCTTCTTTAAAGCCGCGGCGAGTTACAGCAGGCGTACCGATACGCACGCCAGAGGTGACGAACGGGCTTTTCGGATCGTTCGGCACGCTGTTTTTGTTAACGGTGATGTTGGCGCGGCCCAGCGCGGCGTCCGCCTCTTTACCGGTCAGGTTTTTGCTGACCAGATCGATCAGGAACAGGTGGTTATGGGTGCCGCCTGAAACGATGTCATAGCCGCGTTCGATCAGCACTTCCACCATCGCTTTGGCGTTCTTAGCAACCTGCTGCTGATACGCTTTAAACTCCGGCTCCATCGCTTCTTTAAACGCCACCGCTTTACCGGCGATAACGTGCATCAGCGGACCGCCCTGCCCGCCAGGGAAGACGGCGGAATTGAGTTTCTTGTAGAGCTCTTCGTCGCCGCCTTTCGCCAGAATCAGGCCGCCACGCGGACCCGCCAGGGTTTTATGGGTGGTAGAGGTGACGATATGCGCGTGCGGAACCGGGTTCGGATAGACGTCAGCGGCGATCAGACCAGCCACGTGTGCCATATCGACGAACAGGTAAGCGCCGACGCTGTCAGCGATTTCACGCATTTTCGCCCAGTCGCACACGCCAGAGTAGGCAGAGAAGCCGCCGACGATCATTTTCGGCTGATGGGTTTTCGCCAGCTCTGCCAGCTCGTCATAGTCGATTTTGCCGCTCTCATCGATGCCGTAAGGCACGACGTTATAGAGTTTGCCAGAGAGGTTTACCGGCGAACCGTGAGTCAGATGACCGCCATGCGCCAGGTTCATGCCCAGAATGGTATCGCCCGGCTTCAGCAGCGCGGTATAAACGGCGAAGTTAGCCTGAGAGCCAGAGTGCGGCTGCACGTTGGCGTAGTCGGCACCAAACAGCGCTTTAGCGCGATCGATGGCCAGTTGTTCAACGATATCAACATATTCACAACCGCCGTAGTAGCGTTTCCCCGGATACCCTTCCGCGTACTTGTTGGTGAGCTGCGAACCTTGCGCCTGCATTACACGTGGGCTGGTGTAGTTTTCAGAAGCAATCAGTTCAATGTGCTCTTCCTGACGCACTTTCTCTTGCTCCATCGCCTGCCATAATTCGGCATCATAATCGGCAATGTTCATTTCACGCTTTAACATCCGCATCTCCTGACTCAGCTAACTTTTAACGGCGGTTTAGGCTCCCTTAGGGAGCAAAGGCCAACAGTGTAAACCGTTTTGCCAGGTGACGGTAGCGCCAATTCCTCATTGCACGCAAACGATTGGCTTGCCGCTGGCAAAGGATTTTTACGCTTTCTTCCCCTGCACCGACACCGCGATTTTTCCTCAGGTTGTGACGTAGATTTTTTCAATTTGTATTTAAAGCTTGCCACTAAAATAGCCCGATTTTTTTCCGGGTTATTTACAACTGCTGAGGCGCGATCATAACATGCATTTAAAATGCAACTTTAAGCAGCCTGAGGAACCACCATGCTTGACGCACAAACCATCGCTACCGTGAAATCTACCCTTCCCGCCGTCGCCGCCGTCGGGCCGAAGCTCACCGCTCACTTTTACGATCGCATGCTTTCGCAGCATCCAGAACTGAAAAACGTGTTCAATATGAACAACCAGCGCAACGGCGACCAGCGCGAGGCGCTGTTTAACGCCATCTGCGCCTACGGCGCGAATCTGGATAATCTGGCGGCTTTACTGCCTGCGGTAGAAAAAATCGCGCAGAAGCATGCCAGCCTGACGATCAAGCCGGAACAGTACGCTATCGTCGGCGAGAACCTGCTGGCGACGATTAAAGAACTGCTGAATCCAGGCGATGAGGTGCTGGCGGCATGGGGTCGCGCTTATGGCGTGCTGGCGGATGTGTTTATTAAGCGCGAAGAGGCGATTTACCAGGAAACCGAGCAGCAGGAAGGCGGCTGGCGCGGAACGCGCGCGTTCCGCATTAGCGCTATTGAGGATCAAAGTTCGGTCATCAAAAGCTTTACCCTGACGCCGGTCGATGGCGGCGCAGTCGCAGCCTTTAAGCCGGGCCAGTATATTACCGTTCGTCTGCACCCCGCCGGTTTTGAGTTTCAGCAGAATCGCCAGTACTCGCTCACGCATACCAGCAATGGCAAAACCTACCGCATTGCGGTGAAACGCGACGCCCAGGGCACCGTTTCCGGCTGGCTGCATGAAAACGCGCAGCCAGGGGATGTGCTGGAGCTGACCGCGCCGCACGGCGACGTATTTATGGACGTGACGACCGACACGCCGGTGGCGCTGATCTCTGCGGGCGTGGGCGTGACCCCGACGCTGGCGATGCTGCATGCGCTGGCCGAACAGCAGCATGCCGCGCCGGTGACCTGGCTGCACGCGACGGAAAACGGTGCGCAGCACGCCTTTGCGGATGAAGTGGCCGAGACGGGCGCTCGCCTGCGCGACTTTGAAAAGCGCGTCTGGTATCGCGTGCCGGACGCCGCCGATGCAGGCCGGTTTGATGCTGAAGGTATGATGGACCTGGCCAGCGAAGCCGCGCGCCTGCAGGATCCGCGTACGCAGTTCTGGCTGTGCGGGCCGGTAGGCTTTATGCAGTTTATTGCCGGTCAGCTACGCGATATGGGCGTTGATGCCTCTCGCATTCACTATGAAGTGTTCGGCCCGCATAAAGGGCTGTAAGGCTATATCAGGAGCAGGCTACAGGCGATACCTGAGCCTGCACGCGGGTGATATGGACCGAGGAGCAAAGCGTCCCGCACCAGGGATGGCGCGGGCCGAGCTGGCAGGGATGCCGTTTTGCGTCTTTGCGATCGGGCCATATCACCCGCGCTGGCACCCAGCCAACAGACAAAGCCCGCAAGCAGGCTTTTATCTTTCACAGGCGAAATTAGATCGCCTCTTCATCCTCTTCGCCGGTACGGATACGCACGACGCGCGAGACGTCAAAGACGAAAATCTTACCGTCGCCGATTTTGCCGGTCTGCGCGGTTTTCATAATGGTTTCCACGCAGGTATCGACAATATCGTCGCCCACCACCATTTCAATCTTCACTTTCGGCAAAAAGTCGACCATATACTCCGCGCCGCGATAAAGCTCGGTATGCCCTTTCTGGCGGCCAAAGCCTTTAACTTCAGAAACCGTCATCCCGGTGATGCCGACCTCGGCTAAGGCTTCGCGCACATCATCGAGTTTGAATGGTTTGATAATCGCATCAATCTTTTTCATGTCAGACCCTTTTCTCACTCCCTCCGTGGCCGGATGGGGTGCTGTAAGTGTATACCCGCAGCGTCAGGCTACAGGGGCGTCGCCCGCAACGCATCCCGCCCGAAGGGGCATTTATCAACGCTTTCAGACGCTTCATCGCGCCAGAAAGCTACTCTTTAAAATCGCTGGCGTCCAGTTCATGTCGGGACAGCAGCTTATAAAATTCGGTGCGATTACGCCCGGCCAGCCGGGCGGCATTAGTGACATTGCCTTTAGTCATCTGCAGCAGCTTACGCAGGTAGTTAAGCTCAAACTGGTTTCGCGCCTCGACAAAGGTTGGCAGAACGCTGTTCTCTCCGCTCAGCGCCTGCTCGACCAGCGCATCGCTGATCACCGGCGACGAGGTGAGCGCCACGCACTGCTCAATAACGTTCACCAGCTGACGCACGTTGCCCGGCCAGCTCGCCGTCATCAGACGCTTCATCGCATCCACCGAGAAGCTGCGCACAAAGGGTTTATGTCGATCCGCCGCCTGGCGCAGCAGATGGCTGGCGAGCAGCGGAATATCTTCTGTGCGCTCATGCAGCGCGGGCAGCTTCAGATTAACCACGTTAAGCCGGTAAAAGAGATCCTCGCGAAACTCTTTTTTCTCCATCGCCTTTGGCAAGTCGCGGTGCGTCGCAGAGATAATGCGCACGTTAATATCGATATCATGATTGCTGCCGAGCGGTCGGATTTTGCGCTCCTGCAGTACGCGCAGCAGTTTCACCTGCAGCGATGGCGGCATATCGCCAATCTCATCCAGGAACAGCGTGCCCCCTTCCGCCGCCTGAAACAACCCTTCACGCGCGCTTACCGCGCCGGTAAAGGCGCCTCTGGCGTGCCCGAACAGCTCTGACTCCAGCAGCTGTTCCGGCAGCGCGCCGCAGTTAATGGCGATAAAAGGTTTGTCCGCACGCGGGCTGGCGGCATGGATCGCCTGTGCCAGCACCTCTTTGCCGCTGCCACTCTGGCCGTTAATCAATACGCTGACGTCAGACTGCGCCACCATATGCGCCTGCTCCAGCAGACGCAGCATCGTCGGGCTGCGGGTGACGATCGCCTCGCGCCAGCGGTCGTCGCTGGCTGGTGCGCGCTGCGCCAGCGCATCGTCAATCGCTTTATAGAGCGCATCACGGTCCACCGGCTTGGTGAGAAAGCTGAATACGCCCTGCTGCGTGGCGGAAACGGCGTCAGGAATGGAGCCGTGTGCAGTAAGGATAATCACTGGCAGGCTGGGATTGTGCTTCTGAATTTCGCCGAACAGCGCCAGCCCGTCCATCTCATCCATACGCAAATCGCTGATCACCAGATCGATCTTCTCTTTCTGCAACAGGCGCAGCGCTTCCGGCCCGCTGGCAGCGGTGGTCACCTGATAGCCTTCGCTAGTGAGACGCATGCCCAGCAGCTTCAGCAGGCTGGGATCGTCATCTACCAGCAGCAAACGTGCGGATTGTCTGGCCATTAAGGCTCCTCATGTTGCGAGGCTTCCGGCGCATGGCCGCCCTCTGTAACGTCCGGCGCTTTGCGTGAAGAGAGCTGGCGCTCAATATCGGTCAGGCGCTCCAGCTTATGCTGCGTGTCATTAAGGGTTTTACGCATCTGCGCATCCTGCTGGCGCAGCGCATCAAGCTGTGCATCGCTGCTTTGCTGTAAATGCGCGAAGCGCGAACGCGTTTCGCTGAGATCGAGCTGAGCAACCTGGTTGCTGCGCCACAGCTGGATCAGCGGACGCACCGCGCCAGGGAAACGGCTGCTGTATTCGTCCAGCGCCTCGACATAATCGCGTCGCTCCAGCGGCGTGACGTTGCCGTTAGCCATCAGAATGCCGTTTTTAAACGCGCGCGCCCAGCCTTCAACCGGCCAGCGATGCGCTTCGGCGCGCGCCTCTGCGGGCGACAGGCGCTCGGCGCAGTCGATGGCGCGCATCCAGTAAAGCGGATTGCCCGTCGCCGCCGCGCTTTCGTTGCGCCAGACGCTGGCGCAGTCAGTCGCCAGATAATCGGGAAGCCTGACCTCCGGCTCGGCGACGATGGCGTCGCGATGCGCGGACGAAGCGGCCGGGGAGGCGTTACAGCCGCTGAGAGAAAGGCTCAGCAGCGCTGTAAAAAGTGAGGCGAAGACGATGTTCATCTGTCAGAGTTTCCCGGCTGTGTGATTCAGTACGATACGAAAACAAACGTCGGCATCTTTGCTGTCAACCAGCTGCAGATCCCCCTGCATGCGACGCAGACAATCTTTAGCGATGCTCAGTCCCAGCCCGCTGCCTTTAACCGGCCCTTTGCGCTGCAGACTGCCCTGAAAAAAGGGCTCGAATATCATTTCCCGTTCTTTCGCGGGAATCGGCGTGCCGCTGTTAGCCACCTCTATCCATACTTTATCGCCCTGTAGCTGGCTGCGCAGCCAGATGCTACCGGATTCGCCGCCATAGTTCACGGCGTTAGAGTATAAGTTGTCAATCACGCGCATCAGCAGCACAGGTTCGGCGAGGCAGCGCTTCGCCTGTAGATCGCAATGCACATGCATCTGCTTGGCGCGCGCCGGCAGCGCATGGGCGCTCACCACCATATCCACCAGGTCAGCAATATCCACCGCTTCCAGCGTCGTAGGGCCTTCTGACTGTTTACGGTTGTAGTCGAGCAGCTGTTCAATCAGGCGCTGCAGATGACGGCTGCTGGTATCCAGGATCGCCACTACCTCTTTCTGGTCACTGTTCAGCGCGCCGACCACTTCGTCCGCCAGCAGTTCGGTGCCTTCACGCAGGCTGGCGAGCGGCGTTTTCAGCTCGTGGGAGAGATGGCGCAAAAATTCATGGCGCTGCGTCTCCAGCCACGCCAGCCGCTCGCTAAGCCAGACGATGCGCTGACCAAGCGAGCGCAGTTCGCGCGGTCCGCGAAAGGCCACGCTCGCGCCCAGTTCGCGCCCTTCGCCGAGCCGGTTAATCATGCGCTCGACGCTTTTGACCGGTCCGATAATCATACGGGTGAAAAGCAGCACCAGCGCCAGGCTGACGATAAACAGAATAAGCGCCTGCCAGCCGAAAAACTGGCCGCGATCGGCGATTTCACGCTGCAGCTGCAGCCCGCGCGCGAAGACTACTTCCCGCGTCTCCTGCACCAGCTGCGCATTAGCGGCGGAAAAGCGCTCCAGCGCCTGCGAGGCAGCAGCGACCGGATTACCGTTATCGCACTGCAAATCGGTTAACTGCGGCAGCGTTGCGCGCAGCGTCTGGAACACCGCCAGCGCAGGCAGGCTGGAAGCGTGAGAATCGAGTATCTGGCTGTATCGTGCGCGCTGGGTTTGATAGAGGCGCGACAGGGTGGCGTCGCCCAGTACGCAATACTGGCGATAGCTGCGCTCCAGCTCCAGCGCGGTACGCGCCATCGCCTCGCTGCGCCGCACGTCGGTAAAGGTATTGCGATTGGTATCGACAGCCTGATCGCTTAAGGCTGACAGACTTTCCCAGGCCTGCCATGCCAGCACCAGCAGCGGCAACAGCACCAGTAAAAACGCCATCAGCACCAGCTGGCGCAACGATCGGGGAAATAAACGCCATCTTCTCACGCGGTCGCTTCCTTTAATAAACGCTGTAAGGATGCTAGCGAAGTCCGCCGGTGGAAGATAGAGCGGAAATGAAAACGGCAGGCCTTCTGGCCTGCCGTGAGAGCGACGCCGCAGCATCGCCGAAAAAGAGGTGGAGCCTAACTCAACGTTTCGCCCGATGCTTGATAACGTTGCAAAGCAAGCGATTATCGGCTGGTGGACGGCAGGCTCCGTTTGGTGCGTCATTCAGTTTTTATGAGCTCTGCCGCAGTGCGGGGCAATCATAAACAGGAGAATGAGCCACGTAGTGATATTAGCAAACTTCGTGCCAGAAAATAAATAGCATTTTTTTTCAGACGGTTGCCCGCGTTAGCGGCTATTGCCGCCGTGATGCGCGAAAGCTGAAGCGCATATCTGTCGCCAAATACCAACACATCTGCCCAGCACGCGATTATGGGTTATTTATCAGTAAGATATATGTCTCCTTTTAGAGACAGCCTAAAGGGGAAATGTCGCTGTTTCCCAACACTTATAAAAAAAGGAGACATCGCTGTCTCCTTTTTGCCTGCTTACCAGATTTATCCTAGCTGCTTACGCGCATTGCGGAAGATGCGCATCCACGGGCTATCCTCGCCCCACTCAGCCGGATGCCAGGAGTTGCTCACCGTACGGAATACGCGCTCCGGGTGCGGCATCATAATCGTGACGCGCCCGCTTTCGTTCGTTACCGCCGTAATGCCGTGAGGCGAGCCGTTCGGGTTAGCCGGGTAAGATTCGGTGACTTTACCGTAGTTATCGATAAAGCGCAGCGCGACCAGACCTTTCGACTCCAGCGCGGCCAGATGCGCGCCGTCACGCACTTCCACAAAGCCCTCGCCGTGAGAGACCGCAATCGGCATATGCGAGCCTGCCATGCCGTCCAGCAGCAGAGACGGGCTGACGGCCACTTCAACCAGGCTGAAGCGCGCTTCGAAACGCTCAGACTGGTTGCGCACAAAGCGCGGCCAGAGGTCACTGCCCGGGATCAGCTCGCGCAGATTCGACATCATCTGGCAGCCGTTGCACACGCCAAGCGCCAGCGTCTGCGGACGATGGAAGAAGTTCTCGAACTCATCGCGCACGCGGTTGTTGAACAGAATAGATTTTGCCCAGCCCTCGCCAGCGCCCAGCACGTCGCCATAAGAGAAACCGCCGCAGGCCACCAGTGCCTGGAACTCTTCCAGCCCGCGACGTCCCGCGAGCAGATCGCTCATATGCACGTCAACCGCCGTGAAGCCAGCGCGGTGGAAAGCAGCCGCCATCTCAACATGGGAGTTAACGCCCTGCTCACGCAGCACTGCGACGCGCGGACGCGCGCCGGTAGCAATCATCGGCGCAGCGATATCCTCTTCCGGTTTAAAGGTCAGGTGAACGTTCAGGCCGGGATCGTTATCGTCTTTACGCGCCTCATGCTCCTGGTCGGCGCAGAGAGGGTTATCGCGCAGACGCTGCATCTGCCAGCTGGTTTCGCCCCACCAGGTGCGCAGCGTGGTGCGGCTTTCGCTGTAGATCGCGCTGTCGCCGGAACGAATAACAAAACGATCGCCGCGCTGCGCGCTGCCCAGAACGTGACTGCAGCCTGCCAGTCCCTGCTCCGCCAGTACCTTCTCAACCGCATCGCGATCTTCCGCTTTAATCTGAATAACCGCGCCCAGCTCTTCGGTAAAGAGCGCCGCCAGCGCGTCGCTGCCCAGCGCGGCGATATCGACATCGATGCCGCAGTGGCCGGTAAAGGCCATTTCCGCCAGCGTCACCAGCAGGCCGCCGTCTGCGCGGTCGTGGTAAGCCAGCAGTTTCTGCTGCGCCACCAGCGCCTGCATCGCATTGAAAAAGCCAGCCAGCTGCTGCGCATCGCGCACGTCGGCCGGTTTGTCGCCCAGCTGACGATAAACCTGCGACAACGCGGTCGCGCCCAGCGTATTCGCGCCGTTGCCGAGATCGATCAGCAGCAGCAGGTTTTCACCCTCTGCCTGCAGCTGCGGCGTCACGGTGCGGCGCACATCTTCCACGCGGGCGAAGGCGGTGATCACCAGCGACAGCGGCGCGGTCATTTCGCGCTGCTCGACGCCTTCCTGCCAGCGGGTTTTCATCGACATAGAGTCTTTGCCCACCGGGATAGTGATGCCGAGCGCAGGACAAAGCTCCTCGCCTACCGCCTTGACCGCTTCGTACAGGCCTGCATCTTCGCCCGGATGACCTGCGGCGGCCATCCAGTTAGCGGAGAGTTTCACGCGCTTGAGATCGCCAATCTGCGTCGCCGCAAGGTTGGTCAGCGCTTCGCCCACCGCCAGACGGCCCGAAGCGGCGAAATCGAGCAGCGCGATCGGGGCGCGTTCGCCCAACGCAAAGGCTTCGCCGTGATAGCTGTCGAGGCTGGCGGTAGTAACCGCGCAGTTCGCGACCGGGATCTGCCACGGGCCGACCATCTGGTCGCGCGCCACCATACCGGTCACGGTACGGTCGCCGATAGTAATGAGAAAGGTCTTCTCCGCCACGGCTGGCAGATGCAGCACGCGGTTTACCGCATCGCTGAGGGTAATGCCGTCGCGCAGCAGCGGCTCCCCTTTTGCCTGCTGCGTCACTACGTCACGCGTCATCTTCGGCGTTTTGCCCAGCAGTACGTCAAGCGGCATGTCGATAGGCGTGTTGTCGAAATGACTGTCGCTCAGGCTCAGGTGCTGCTCTTCGGTCGCTTCGCCGATAACGGCGTAAGGGGCGCGCTCGCGCTGACACAGCGCGTCGAATTCAGCCAGCTTCTCTGGCGCCACCGCCAGCACGTAGCGCTCCTGCGACTCGTTACACCACACTTCCAGCGGGCTCATGCCCGGCTCATCGTTAAGGATATCGCGCAGGTTAAAACGGCCGCCGCGACCGCCGTCGCTCACCAGCTCCGGCATGGCGTTGGAGAGACCGCCCGCGCCTACGTCGTGGATAAAGAGAATCGGGTTCTCTTCGCCCATCTGCCAGCAGCGGTCAATCACCTCCTGACAGCGGCGTTCCATTTCCGGGTTATCGCGCTGCACCGAGGCGAAATCGAGATCGGCGTCTGACTGGCCGGAGGCCATAGATGAGGCCGCCCCGCCGCCCAGGCCGATATTCATCGCCGGGCCGCCCAGTACGATCAGCTTCGCGCCGACGGTAATTTCACCTTTCTGCACGTGGTCGGCGCGGATATTGCCGATGCCGCCCGCCAGCATAATCGGCTTGTGATAGCCGCGCAGCTCAACGCCGTTATGGCTGCTGACCTGCTCTTCATAGGTGCGGAAATAGCCGTTCAGCGCCGGACGCCCAAATTCGTTATTGAACGCCGCGCCGCCCAGCGGGCCTTCGGTCATGATGTCCAGCGCGCTGACGATGCGGTCCGGCTTGCCGAAATCCTCTTCCCAGGGCTGCTCAAAGCCTGGGATACGCAGGTTCGACACCGAGAAACCGACCAGACCGGCTTTCGGCTTCGCGCCGCGCCCGGTGGCGCCTTCGTCGCGGATTTCACCGCCGGAGCCGGTCGCCGCACCTGGCCACGGCGAGATCGCCGTCGGGTGGTTATGGGTTTCTACCTTCATCAGGATATGTGCTGCTTCCTGATGGTATTCATATTCGCCTTTGCGCGCGTCGGCGAAGAAGCGCCCTACCTCTGAGCCTTCCATAACCGCTGCGTTGTCTTTATAGGCTGACAGCACATGATCCGGCGTGGTCTCAAAGGTATTTTTAATCATTTTAAACAGCGACTTCGGCTGTTTTTCGCCGTCGATAATCCAGTCGGCGTTGAAGATTTTATGACGGCAGTGCTCAGAGTTGGCCTGCGCGAACATATAGAGCTCGATGTCGTTCGGGTTGCGTCCGAGGCGCTGGAAAGCCTCCAGCAGGTAGTCGATTTCATCGTCCGCCAGCGCCAGACCCAGCGTACGGTTAGCCTCTTCCAGCGCCTGACGGCCGTTATTCAGCACGTCTACGCTCTTCAGCGGCTGCGGCTCATGATGGGCGAAAAGCGCCTCTGCCTGCGAAAAATCGCTGTAGACGGTCTCCATCATGCGGTCGTGCAGCAGCGACTGAAGCGCCTGCCACTGCGTTTCCGTCAGCTGCGGCGCCTGCACATAGAAAGCCAGGCCGCGCTCCAGGCGTCGCACCTGCGGCAGATCGCAGTTGTGCGCGATATCTGTCGCTTTGGAAGACCAGGGCGAAATGGTGCCGGGACGCGGCGTGACCAGCAGCAGACGGCCTTGCGGCGCATGTTCGGCGAGAGAAGGACCGTATTTCAGCAGGCGCTGCAGGCGCGCTTTTTCATCAGCGTTCAGCGGTGCGCTGACATCGGCAAAATGGACGTACTCGGCGTAAATGTCACTCACCGGCAGGTGAGCGTCCTGAAAGCGGGTCAGCAGTTTGTTTACACGAAATGCCGACAGGGCGGGCGAACCACGCAGAATTTCCATCATTTAATCTCTCGTCAGAGCGCCGTGCGACGCTTCAAGGGGCACAACAGCAGAAAACGGGCGGTATTATAGAGAAACACCCCGCCCGACGAAACCGTTTGCGCATAATTTCTCTGACCACGGAATTGCCTGAAATTTGCGCAAAACCTGCTTTATAAGTTGCTCTGCGCTGCTGAGTTGCGCAAAATGCCCCTCGCTCTGAGAGTTTAAAAAAGATCAATACTGCCTTTAAAAGACAGAGGCCTTAGAGCCAGCGAGAGACAACTATTTGAAACGCCTAAAATTAAACTATCTGTTTATCGGTCTTGTTACCTTGCTGCTGGCGATGGCTTTGTGGCCATCTGTCCCGTGGTACGGCAACGGACAGGATGCGATTTCACAGATAAAATCACGGGGAGTGCTGCGTATCAGTACCATCAATTCCCCGTTGACTTACTACACCGTTAATAAATCTCCAGCCGGTATGGATTATGAGCTGGCGAAACGTTTTGCCGACTACCTGGGCGTTAAGCTCAAGGTTACGGTGCGCCCAAACCTCAGCGATCTGTTTGACGATCTTGACGACGGCAAGGCGGATTTGCTGGCGGCGGGCCTGATTTACAACGATGAGAGGCTGACGCGCTACAAAACCGGGCCGAGCTACTACTCTGTGTCCCAGCAGCTGGTCTATCGCGTTGATAAGCCGCGCCCGAAGAATCTCGGCGATCTGAAAGGCGAGCTTAGAGTCGCTTCCGGCTCAGCCTATCTTTCGTCGCTGAAAGCGGCGCGCGATAAGCAGTATCCCGATCTTAACTGGGTTATCTCCACCGACCAGGCGCCTAAAGCCCTGCTGGAAGCGGTAGCCGACGGCAAGCTCGACTACACCATCGGTGACTCCGTTACCATCGCCCTGCTGCAGCGCATCCATCCGCAGCTGGCGGTGGCGTTCGACGTCACCGATGAGGAGCCGGTCACCTGGTATGTGCCGCACAGCGACGACAGCAGCCTGGATGCCGCCATGCTCGACTTCTTCAACTCTATGGGCGAAGAAGGGGCGATGGCGCGTCTGGAGGAGAAGTATCTTGGCCACGTCGGCACCTTCGACTACGTTGATACCCGCACCTTTTTACGCGCTATTGACGTGACGCTGCCGGAGATCAAGCCGCTGTTTGAGAAGTATGCGGCCAGCATCGACTGGCGACTGCTGGCGGCGATCTCTTATCAGGAGTCGCACTGGAATCCGCTGGCGACCTCCCCTACCGGCGTACGCGGCATGATGATGCTGACGCGCAACACCGCCGATAGCGTGAACGTTGAGGATCGCACCGATATCGAACAGAGCATTCGCGGCGGCAGCCTCTATCTGCAACGCATGATGGAGAAGGTGCCCGACACCATTCCTGAGGAGGAGCGCATCTGGTTCGCGCTGGCGGCGTATAACATGGGTTATGCCCATATGCTGGACGCGCGCAAGCTCACCGCGAAACAGGGCGGTAATGCCGACAGCTGGGCGGATGTAAAGCTGCGGCTGCCGATGCTGAGCCAGAAGCGCTATTACGCGCAGACCACTTACGGCTACGCGCGCGGTCAGGAAGCCTACAACTACGTGGAAAATATCCGTAAGTATCAGTTGAGCCTGGTGGGGTATCTGCAGGAGCAGGAGAAACGCCTTGCCCAGCGCTCCGCGCAGGAAGCGGAGCTGGGCAGCGGTTATCCGGCGGTCGCGCCGGAAATTGCGATGAACTGAGACCAGGGGATTTGCTCAGGCGCGTCGCGCACCATCATTCCGTTCCGCGCTGCGCCTGACGCAGCGCTTTTTTCTGCTCGCGCCGCATGCGGAAAAAGTCGCTCAGCATTGCCGCGCATTCCTCCGCCAGTATGCCGCTCTGCAGCGTGATCTGATGATTCATACCGGGATGGCCGAGCACGTCCATAAGCGAGCCAGCCGCGCCGGTCTTCTCATCGCTGGCGCCGTAAACCAGCCGCCCGATGCGGCTGTGCACCATCGCGCCGGCGCACATCACGCAGGGCTCCAGCGTCACGTAGAGCGTGGTATCAAGCAGGCGATAATTTTCCAGCACCTTGCCGCCCTGACGCAGCGCCATAATTTCAGCGTGCGCGGTAGGATCGTGCTGGCCGATGGGCCGGTTCCAGCCTTCGCCGATAACGCGATCGCCCTGCACCAGCACCGCACCGACCGGCACCTCGCCCTGCTCCCAGGCCATGCGCGCCAGCCGCAGCGCATGGCGCATCCAGTATTCGTCTTGAGATTGATTCACGCAGGCCCACTCCCGGCAGCAGCAAAGCGGCGCATTATAGCGATCCCGCGCGCAGATTCGAAGATGAAACCCTACTCCAGCTGCTGAAGTTCGCCGCGCGGCGTTACGCGCCAGCGATGCTGGCAGAAAAAGAGCAGCGGGTTATCCTGCTTACTGTCGCTGTAGCCGCTGTAGAGCTGAAGCGGCGTGCCGATCTGCTCCTCAAGCTGAACCACTTTCTCATGGCCGAGACAGCGCATAGCGAGCACGCGGCCGCCCACTCCACGCTGCATCTGGCTGGCGATCAGCTTCACGCGAGGCAGGAACGCCGAATCGTAGTAAACCTGCTCCACCAGCGACTGCGGCGAACCGGTAATCAGCCATACGTCGGCATCGTCGCTGCTCAGATAGTCAGTCAGACGCTGCTGCACCACCGGAAAGGCGGTCACGCGCTGACGGAACCACTGCGCAAACTCCGCTTCGCGCCGCTGCAGAGTACGCTCTGAACGGCCAAAGGTGATCGACCAGAGTAACAGGCTCATCGGCCAGCGCGCCGCGCGCCCTTTAATCAGCAAGCCAAGCCCCACCACCGGCAGCAGCGGCACCACCAGCAGTAAGTTAAGCGGCTGGCGCCACAGCAGGTAGCGCATAAAAGTGCCAAACATATCCTGCTGATGTAGCGTGCCGTCCAGATCGAAAAACACGACGCGACGTTGTGTACCTTTGGTCAAAAAACGCTCCTTTCAGTTTTGTTCTCCACCCTGCTCCTTATTGTAGCCATCAACCGCCACAGCGGCGACGGCGGCTATTTTTAATTCCAGCTACTACAATGCCAGATGAATAGTTTATTCTTCAGCGGATATACGCATCTTGCGGCAGGATATTTAAACGAGGACCAGGCATGAGCTCATTGCTGCGCATTCGTCAGCTCTATCCGCGTCTGGCGCTAAACGAGCGTCGGCTGGCGGACTTTCTGTTGTCACAGCCGGATCGGGCGCGCCATCTCAGCTCGCAAAAACTGGCTGAAGAGGCGGGAGTCAGCCAGTCGAGCGTGGTGAAATTCGCGCAAAAGCTGGGCTATAAGGGGTTTCCCGCGCTTAAGCTGGCGCTGAGCGAATCTCTGGCGGATCGCGATGCCATTACTGTGCATAACCATATTCTTAGCGATGATTCGCTAAAAACCGTGGGCGAGAAGCTGCTGACCGAAAAGCTTTCCGCTATTCGCGCCACGCTTGATATCAACAGCGAAGAGAAGCTGACCGAGACGCTGCACCTGCTGAAAAACGCCCAGCGCATCGTACTGGTGGGCATCGGCGCCTCCGGGCTGGTGGCGAAAGATTTTTCCTGGAAGCTGATGAAGATCGGCATCAATGCGGTAGCGGAGCAGGATATGCACGCGCTGCTGGCAAGCGTGCAGGCGATGCGTCCCGGCGACGTACTGCTGGCGATCTCCTACACCGGCGAGCGGAAAGAGATTAATCTGGCGGCGCAGGAAGCTGCACAGATCGGCGCCTACGTGCTGGCGTTTACCGGCTTTACGCCCAACAGCCTGCAGCAGACCGCGACCCACTGTCTCTATACCGTGGCGGAGGAGCAAAGCA
The DNA here is from genome assembly GCF_002431095.1 of Pantoea sp. UBA5923. Lineage (NCBI taxonomy): Bacteria > Pseudomonadati > Pseudomonadota > Gammaproteobacteria > Enterobacterales > Erwiniaceae > Pantoea > Pantoea sp. UBA5923. Next base: position 69,763 of record NZ_DJDN01000056.1, read on the forward strand.
CGCGCAGCGCCGCTATCTCCTCAACCACGGCGCAGCTGGCGTTGACCGATTTGCTGTTTATGGCGCTGGTGCAGAACGATCCAGAACGCGCCGCCAGCCATATCCGCCATAGCGAAGCGCTGGTGAAAAAGCTGAACTAAGCGGCGAACGCGAGTATAATGGCGCCGTTTTTAGCTGATCAGGTGAAATGATGGCGCTGCTGATTACCGCCAGATGCATTAATTGCGATATGTGCGAACCCGAATGTCCCAACCAGGCGATCACTCTCGGCGCGGAGATCTATGAGATTGACGCCAGCCGCTGTACCGAGTGCGTCGGACATTACGACGTGCCGACCTGTCAGAGCGTCTGCCCTATCGACAACACCATTATTATCGATCCACAGCACATCGAATCGCGCGATGCGCTGTGGGAGAAGTTCGTAGTGCTGCACCACTAGTTTTCGATAATCACCGTTGCGCAGGCGTAGTGGCGCTCATCCGCCAGCGTGACGTGTACCTGTCTGACGCCCAGCTTTTCCGCCACTTCGCTGGCGTGGTTGAAAAAGCGCAGTCCGGGCTTGCCCAGCGCATCGTTGTAAACTTCAAACTGATTAAAAGCCAGCCCGCCGCGAATGCCGGTGCCAAAGGCTTTGGCCGCGGCTTCCTTGACGGCGAAGCGCTTAGCCAGAAAGCGCACCGGCTGCTGATGCTGCTGATATTGCTGCCACTCGGCTTCGCTCAGCACGCGTCGCGCCAGGCGATCGCCGGAACGTTCAATCACGCCGGCGATGCGCTCAATTTCGACGATATCGGTGCCCAGTCCGAGAATAGCCATTAGCGACGCGCTTCCCGCATCAGTAGCTTCATCTCTTTTACCGCATCGGCCAGACCGCTGAACAGCGCGCGCCCGATAATGGCGTGGCCGATATTCAGCTCGTGCATCTCCGGCAGCGCGGCGATCGGCTGTACGTTGTGGTAGGTCAGCCCGTGACCGGCATTAACCCGCAGCCCCAGGCTGGCGGCAAAGGTGGCGGCGTGACGGATGCGCGCCAGTTCAGCCTCGCGCGGCAGGCCTTCCGCCGCCTCGGCGTAGGCGCCGGTGTGAATTTCGATATAGGGCGCGCCGCTGGCGACCGCCGCCTCAATCTGGCGATGATCCGGGTCGATAAACAGCGAAACCTGAATGCCCGCCTCGCTCAGCTGTTTAACCGCCGCATTGATTTTGTCCTGCTGGCCCGCCACGTCGAGGCCGCCTTCAGTCGTTACCTCTTCGCGCTTTTCCGGCACCAGGCAGACGAAATGCGGTTTAATATCGCAGGCGATACCGACCATCTCATCAGTGACCGCCATCTCCAGGTTCATGCGCGTCTGGATGGTGTCGCGCAGAATACGCACGTCGCGATCGGTAATGTGGCGGCGATCCTCACGCAGGTGTACGGTAATGCCTTCCGCGCCCGCCTGCTCGGCGACAAAGGCCGCCTGCACCGGATCGGGATAGTGGGTGCCGCGCGCGTTACGTACCGTGGCGATATGATCGATGTTGACCCCTAACAGCAACTCAGCCATGACAATCCTCAGCTTAACTATGTCGTAAAATCAGAGTGTACCGCGGCGCGCGGCACAGGCACAGCGCTACGGGCTTGCCGCATCCGGCCGCTTTTTCGGCACGAACTGGCGAAACAGCTCGGTGCTCTTTAAGGGTTTGCCGCCCAGGTAGGGCTTCAGCGCCATACGGGTGAAACGCTTGGCGGCGCGCAGCGTGTCAGCGTCAGGGAAATCGCGTTCCCACAGCGCGCGTAGCTGGCGGCCGGTAAAGCTGCGCTGGTTCGCGACCAGACTGGCGATAAAGCCCTTCTCTTCGCGGTAGTTGTAGGTCATCGCGTCGGCGACAGGTTCACCGCTGCCGGCGCAGTGCAAAAAGTCAACGCCGTAACCGAGATGGCCGAGCAGCGCCAGCTCAAAACGGCGCAGCGCCGGTTCAGGCGAGCTTTCGCCCGACGCCAGCGTCTGCAAACAGTTCAGATAGTCGAAAAAGAGTTCTGAGAAGGGAAATTCCTGCTCCAGCACGCGCGACAGCAGTTCGTTAACGTAGAGGCCGCAGTAAAGCGTGATGCCGCTGAGCGGCAGCGCCAGCGAGACCGCTTCGGCTTTGGTCAGGGTTTTGACTTCGCCGCGCCCGGTCCAGCGCACCAGCAGCGGCGTAAAGGGTTGCAGCGTGCCTTTCAGCTGCGAGCGACGCGCGCGCGCCCCTTTCGCCAGCACCCTGACCCGCCCATGGCTTTCGCTGAAGAGATCGAGCAGCAGGCTGGTTTCGCTGTAGGGGCGACTATGCAGCACAAAGGCGCGTTGCCAGCCTTCCATAGGATCAGAGGTCGTCTACATAGCCCAGGCTGCGCAGCGCACGTTCGTCGTCGGCCCAGCCCGATTTAACTTTGACCCACAGTTCGAGATGCACTTTCGCTTCAAACATCTCTTCCATATCTTTGCGTGCTTCAATGCCGATGGTCTTGATTTTGGCGCCTTTGTTGCCAATCACCATCTTCTTCTGCCCTTCGCGCTCAACCAGGATCAGGCCATTGATATCGTAGCCGCCGCGCTCGTTAGAGACGAACTGCTCGATTTCGACCGTTACCGAGTAAGGCAGCTCGGCGCCGAGGAAACGCATCAGCTTCTCACGGATAATCTCTGACGCCATAAAGCGCTGCGAGCGATCGGTGATGTAATCTTCCGGGAAGTGGTGCTCCGCCTGCGGCAGGCGCTTGCGCACGATCGCGGCGATGGTATCGACATTTTTCCCGCTCTCTGCGGAAATCGGCACGATATCAAGGAAATCCATCTGCTGGCTGAGGAACTGCAGGTGCGGCAGCAGAATGCTCTTATCCTGAATATTGTCCACTTTGTTAATAGCCAGCACGACCGGCACTTTATTGTCGCGCAGCTTGTTGAGCACCATCTCATCGTCCGGCGTCCAGCGCGTGCCTTCAACCACGAAGATCACCAGCTCGACATCGCCGATAGAGCTGCTGGCCGCGCGGTTCATCAGGCGGTTGATGGCGCGCTTCTCTTCCATATGCAGCCCGGGCGTATCCACGTAGATGGCCTGATATGCGCCTTCGGTGTGAATGCCCATAATGCGGTGACGCGTGGTTTGCGGCTTACGCGAGGTGATCGACACCTTCTGCCCCAGTAGCTGGTTCAGTAAGGTGGATTTGCCGACGTTGGGTCGGCCGACAATCGCGACAAAGCCGCAATAGGTGTTCTGTTCGCTCATTCGAGTCCTGACTTATTCAGCGCCTGTTCAGGCGCCGGGATGTTGCTATTCGAGACCAAGCTTGATTAACGCCTGTTCGGCAGCAGCCTGTTCTGCTTTACGGCGGCTTGAGCCTACGCCCACCACCGGTTCAGCCATGCCACTCACCTGACAGTGAATGGTGAATTCCTGATCGTGGGCTTCGCCACGCACCTGCACCACCAGATAGGACGGCAGCGGCAGGTGACGCCCCTGCAGATACTCCTGCAGGCGGGTTTTCGGATCTTTTTGCTTGTCGCCCGGGCTAATCTGCTCAAGGCGCGTCTGATACCAGTCCAGGATCAGCTTCTCCACCGTCTGGATATTGCTGTCGAGAAAGATACCGCCAATCAGCGCTTCCACCGTATCCGCCAGGATCGATTCACGGCGGAATCCGCCGCTCTTCAGTTCGCCCGGTCCCAGGCGCAGGCATTCACCGAGGTCAAACTCTCGCGCCATCTCCGCCAGCGTGTTGCCACGCACCAGCGTCGCGCGCATGCGGCTCATATCGCCCTCGTCAACGCGAGGAAAGCGATGATAGAGCGCATTGGCGATCACATAGCTGAGAATGGAATCGCCGAGAAATTCAAGACGCTCGTTGTGCTTACTGCTGGCGCTGCGGTGCGTTAACGCCTGTTGCAAGAGTTCCGGATGAGTAAAAGTGTAGCCCAGTTTGCGCTGAAGCTTATTAATGAGGATGGGGTTCATGCGATTCCAGTTCTTTTGTGCGTCTGTGACTCTGCATACGAAACAGGGCTGGCTTTCCAACGCAATCTGTTTAGTGTGCAGTGGCCCCCCGAAGGAGGCCAACCGTTTTGCCCATTAATCGGGGCCAGATTTATCAATGAATGCCGCCAATACGGCTCAGGCGAACGCCTGTCGGCCATTGGCCTTCCTGCTTATCGAAGCTCATCCAGATGGCGACCGCTTTGCCGACCAGATTACGTTCCGGGACAAAGCCCCAGTAGCGGCTGTCGGCGCTGTTGTCGCGGTTATCGCCCATCATGAAATATTGCCCCTGCGGCACGATCCAGGTCGCCTGCGGCTGGCCCGGCTGCTGATAATACATGCTTGCCTGACTCTGCGCTTCGTTTACCAGCAGAATATCGTGCGTTACGTTGCCCAGCGTCTCTTTGCGCGTGCCGAGACGCAGCCCGCCGCGCATGGTTTCGCCCTGCGGCACCTGATAGAAGCCATTGCCGGTCTCGTTGCCATCAAACCCGCTGAAGGTCTGAATAAAGTTGCTCGGCTCGACGTTGGTATAGGTGATCGGCAGCGCGCTGGCGCAACGCTGGCCAGCGGCGCAGTTCGGGCTGACGGTCAGCGTTTTGCTGTAGGGGTCAAAGACCACTTTGTCGCCCGGCAGGCCGATAACGCGCTTAATATAGTCCAGGCTCGGATCTTTCGGGTATTTAAATACCGCGATGTCGCCGCGCTGCGGATGACCGGTCGGGATCAGCGTCGTCTGGGTAATAGGATCTTTAATGCCGTAGGCAAATTTCTCGACCAGAATGAAATCGCCAATCAGCAGCGTGGGCATCATGGAGCCGGACGGGATCTGGAACGGCTCATAAATAAACGAGCGCACCACAAATACCACCAGCAGCACCGGGAAGACCGACGCGGCGGTCTCAATCCAGCCTGGCTGCCCGCTGACTTTCGCCAGCGTTTTGTCATCGAGGGTGTTGCCTGCCGCAGCCTGCGCTTCCGCTCGTTTGGCCCGGCGCGCCGGCGCCCACTTAACGCGATCGATACACCAGATAACGCCGGTAACCAGCGTCGCTATCGCCAGAACCAGGGCGAACATATTAGCCATTGGGGATCCTTATTTGCTGTCCTTACCGACATGCAGAATGGCGAGGAAGGCTTCCTGCGGCAGCTCAACGTTACCGACCTGCTTCATGCGTTTCTTGCCTTCTTTCTGCTTCTGCAACAGTTTCTTCTTACGGCTGACGTCGCCGCCATAGCACTTGGCGAGTACGTTTTTACGCAGCTGCTTCACGGTTGAGCGAGCAATGATGTGGTTGCCGATCGCCGCCTGAATCGCAATGTCGAACTGCTGACGCGGGATCAGATCTTTCATCTTCTCCACCAGCTCGCGGCCGCGATATTGCGAGTTGTCGCGGTGGGTAATCAGCGCCAGCGCATCGACGCGCTCGGCGTTGATCAGCACGTCGACGCGCACCATGTCAGAGGCCTGGAAACGTTTAAAGTTGTAGTCCAGCGAGGCGTAGCCGCGCGAGGTCGATTTCAGGCGGTCGAAGAAGTCGAGAACCACTTCCGCCATCGGAATCTCATAGGTCAGCGCGACCTGGTTGCCGTGGTAAACCATGTTGGTCTGCACGCCGCGCTTCTCAACGCAGAGCGTGATGACGTTGCCGAGATACTCCTGCGGCAGCAGCATGTGACACTCGGCGATCGGTTCGCGCAGCTCTTCGATATTATTCAGCGGCGGCAGCTTAGACGGGCTGTCGACGTAGATAATTTCTCCGCCGGTGGTTTCCACTTCATACACAACCGTCGGCGCCGTAGTGATCAGATCGAGATCGTATTCGCGCTCCAGGCGCTCCTGAATGATCTCCATATGCAGCAGACCGAGGAAGCCGCAGCGGAAGCCGAAGCCGAGCGCAGTAGAGCTTTCCGGCTCATAAAACAGCGAGGCGTCGTTCAGGCTCAGCTTGCCGAGCGCGTCGCGGAAGGCTTCATAGTCGTCAGAGCTTACCGGGAACAAGCCAGCATAAACCTGCGGCTTCACTTTCTTAAAGCCGGGCAGCGCTTTATCCGCCGGGTTACGCGACAGAGTCAGGGTATCGCCCACCGGCGCGCCCAGGATATCTTTGATGGCGCAAACCAGCCAGCCTACCTCGCCGCAGTTCAGCTGCGTACGGTCAACCTGCTTCGGCGTAAAGATGCCGAGGCGGTCGGCGTTGTACACCTGACCGGTGCTCATTACTTTAACCTTGTCGCCTTTGCGCAGCGTGCCGTTTTTAACGCGGATCAGCGAGACGACGCCCAGGTAGTTATCAAACCAGGAGTCGATAATCAGCGCCTGCAGCGGGCCTTCCGGATCGCCTTCCGGCGGCGGAATATCACGCACCAGACGCTCCAGCACTTCAGGCACGCCGACGCCAGTTTTCGCCGAGCAGCGCACCGCATCGGTCGCGTCGATGCCGACGATATCTTCAATTTCCTGCGCCGCGCGTTCCGGATCGGCGGCAGGCAGATCGATTTTATTCAGTACCGGCACAACTTCCAGATCCATCTCGATCGCGGTATAGCAGTTCGCCAGGGTCTGCGCTTCTACGCCCTGTCCTGCATCCACCACCAGCAGCGCGCCTTCGCAGGCCGCCAGCGAGCGTGATACTTCATAGGAGAAGTCAACGTGCCCTGGGGTATCGATGAAATTGAGCTGGTAAGTTTCGCCGTTCAGCGCTTTGTAATCGAGCGTTACGCTCTGCGCTTTGATGGTAATGCCGCGTTCGCGCTCCAGGTCCATAGAGTCAAGTACCTGTGCCGCCATCTCGCGATCGGTTAAGCCGCCACAGATTTGAATCAGGCGGTCAGAGAGCGTCGATTTACCGTGGTCGATGTGCGCGATGATGGAGAAGTTTCTTATGTGCTTCATTTATATGAATATCTTCACGTAGAAAAACAGTTGAGAACCTGAGCACAGACACATTCAGGAAGATCGCTCTTTACCTACAATCCTGTCAGCCTCATTAATGACGACGCATATTACACTGTTAAGGCCGCGCATAAAAGAATGGAACGTTGCGGAATCACAACACTTTTTGGCGAGAAACAGGCGCTAAAAGGCCGCGATATACGCGGCCTGGCAGAGGATCACGCTTCGCTTTCCACCCGCAGGGCGTCGGGCGGAAGCGCAACGTTCAGGATGATGGGCTGAAAAGCGGCGCGATCGCCTACCTTCAGCGAGACGCCTTTCGCGACGATAAAACCGCCGATGCCGCCGAGCAGCGCGCCGCAGGCTGCCGCCAGATCGCTGTGGAACAGCGCCTGGAACAGACCCGCCAGCAGAAACAGTCCAAACAGCGGCGTCATATAAACCAGCAGCGCCGAACCGAGCAGGCTGCTCTCTTTAATGCCCAGCTCAACGCGCTGACCGGGCTGTAACGGCGTCGCGCTGACGATTTCCATCACGTGAGCGTCTTTCGGCCCCAGCTTATTGAGCATATGGCTGCCGCAGCCCTTACGCGCTGAACAGCTGTTGCAGGAGGTTTTCGCCTCTGTATGCAGCGTAGCGATGCCGTCACGCCATGCCACTACCGTGGCCCACTCTCTCATCATCGTTGCGACCCCAAATCAATACTGTCCGCTATGCGTTTTGCCGTCGCGGGCGGCAGTTCGCCCACCACGGTGATTTCGCTATTATTGCGCACTTCGGTCTGGACCGTTCGACGTCCTGTGCGCAATGTCTGCGTGACGCTGCTTTTATCGGCCGGGGTAATATTGATGGCGAAGCTGAACAGGCCGTCGCTGTAAAGCTGCGACTCTACGGTTTTGTTCATGGCCGGAATGTCGCGGCGGCTCTGCGAAATAAGCTTCATACCCGCCGGCACCCAGCCAGGCTGCCAGCTGAGTTTGACCTTCTCCCCTTCCGGCACCGAAAGCGACGGCGGCAGATTAGCCTTTTGCAGCCCCTGCATAAGATTGCGCACGCCTTCATCGACCGCGAAGCTGATCACCCGGAACTGCTCCAGGGTTTCGCCATCGCGATCCAGCAGATCGATTCGCAGCGGCAGTTTGGTATCCACATCCAGCCATACCACATAGCTGTAGCGCGTGCCGTCGCGCGAGACGATGCGAATCACCTCGCACAGCTGATCGGCGATGCGCGAGCGGCCTACCGGAATAAAATCCCAGGCGTTAGCGAGCTGAGAGAAATCTGCGAAGATCAGCGACGGCAAGGCATCAATGATATGTTTGCCCGGCAGAGAGAAAGGATCGAGGCCGGGTTCGAAGTAGCTGATATCGTTCCCGCGCTGGATCACTTCCCGGCGCGGGCCATCCATCTGCAACAGCTGCGCATAGATGCGGTTATCGATGACTGCATGACGATAACGCAGCGATTCAATCCCTATACGCGAGACGTTGATATAAGCGAATTCGTAATTGAGGGTCTGGCTTGCCTGCTCCATCTGCTGTAACAACGCCCCGGACGCAGAGGTCTGCGCCGGGGCGGGAGATGAACAAAGCAGGCTGCCTGCCAGCAGGCTAACGGCGCACCAAAGCTGCTTCATTACTGCTGTTGCGTACCTAAAGACTGATTGCCGGGAACGTTCGCCTGCGCCTGCTGCGGCGCATTGGTTTCAAACTGCAGACGATCGGAATGCAGACGACGCTGCAGTTCGTAGTCCTGCAGCATGGCATTGACGCGACGGCGCTGCTCCTGAACCTGCTGAGTGGCGCCGCTGGTGTCGAAGGCGTCAGACGGCACGCCGAGGCTAACCGGCGAAGCTTTGCCCATCATCGGCAGCGTATTGAACACCGGCGATTCAGACGGCTCTGCGGTGGTGCCGCTCGGCTGGTTGTAGTGCTGTACGCCCACGATAACCGCCAGCGATACGCACGCCGCTACGCCGACCTGCGTCAGCTGAGCCGCCCAGGGACGCATTTTGCGCCAGAAAGGCATCTTCGCAACGCTGGCCGGTTCAGGCTGTGATTCGACAATCAGCGGCGTAACTTTGCGGGCGGGCTCCTGCTCGAGGGCCGCCGCGACGCGTGCGGAGATATCGAAGTGCAGCACTTCGCCTACATCGCCGCGCATGGTGTCGCGGATCAGATGATAGCTTGTCCAGCGCCGTTGCAGCTCTGCATCCTGAGATAGTGCTGACAGCAGCGCGTTATCGAGCGCCTCGCCATCCATCAAAGCGGAAAGTTGTTCTTTCTGCATGCCTAAGTACCCTTCCAGTAGCCGTTATCACTGACGTTGGATAAGCGGTTGAACTTTATTATCAATGGCCTCTCGCGCACGGAAGATACGTGAACGCACTGTACCGACCGGGCAATCCATAATGGCGGCGATCTCTTCGTAGCTCAGTCCGTCCAGCTCCCTGAGCGTGATTGCCATACGCAGATCTTCAGGGAGTGCCTCAATGGTACGAAAGACGATTTGTTTCAGTTCATCTGACAACATTAAGTTCTCAGGGTTCGAAATTTCTTTTAGCGCGCCCGCACTTTCGAAATTTTCTGCATCGATCGCATCCACATCGCTGGATGGCGGACGACGCCCCTGAGCAACCAGGTAATTTTTTGCGGTATTGACCGCAATACGATAAAGCCAGGTATAAAACGCGCTGTCGCCGCGGAAGGATTCCAGCGCGCGATACGCTTTAATAAAGGACTCCTGCACGACATCAGGCACGTCTCCCGACGGAACATAGCGGGAAACCAGGCTCGCCACTTTATGCTGGTAACGAATGACCAGTAGGTTAAATGACTTCTGATCTCCCTTCTGCACCCGTTCTACGAGTACCTGATCCGTTAACTGCTCGCTCATCCGAGGTAATGTCTCCCCAAATTCTTTTAAATGCGTAAAAGGAACTGCCAGCACATCTTCATGGTTCTGAGCAAGCATGCGCTTAGAGTCGTGGTGCGGCAAAAAGTTCGCTTAACGCGCTAATGATGACTATTCCAGATACGCTGTCATTTGTTTTTCATTCTCTAGACAGTGTAATCCAGACTGCGGCTATCAACGCAGAATCGCAGGCAGAGTACCTTATGACGGAGGCTTTTTCATCTTTAAATCCTTTACGGTCGCTACGTTTTATATAAAAAACAAGCTTTAAATAAGCGTTTTTGTAATTAGTTGATTTTACGTATAACTGCCTGTTAATTAATCTGCGTCAGCGCCCGCCTGGTTTAAAATACTTCACAAGGACAGGGGAAACGCTTATTCTCAAACCACCCTTGTTTAGTAAATTAAACACTATGGCACATAGAGACTCTGCGGATTACCAGTGCGATGTTTTGATTATCGGCAGCGGCGCGGCGGGTTTATCGCTGGCGCTGCGGCTGGCGGCGCACTATGACGTGCTGGTGCTGAGCAAAGCGCAGGTCAGCGAAGGCTCGACGTTTTATGCGCAAGGCGGCATCGCCGCGGTGTTCGATGAGACCGACAGCATTGAGTCGCATGTGGAAGATACCCTGATCGCCGGCGCTGGCTTATGCGATCGCGAAGCGGTCTCTTTTGTCGCCAGTAATGCGCGTCACTGCGTGCAGTGGCTGATTGACCACGGCGTCGCTTTTGATCGCGATCCGCTGGCGGCGGGCGATATGCCCTATCACTTGACGCGCGAAGGCGGCCACAGCCACCGGCGTATTCTGCACAGCGCGGACGTGACCGGGCGCGCCGTCGAGACGACGCTGGTGAGCCAGGCGTTGAGTCATCCCCGTATCCGCATTCTTGAGCGCGCCAATGCGGTAGACCTGATCCTTTCAGACAAGCTGGGCCTTGCGGGTTCGCGCCGCGTGGTCGGCGCCTGGATCTGGAACCGCAATCGCGAACGGGTCGAAACCTGCAGCGCGCGTGCAGTAGTGCTGGCAACCGGCGGCGCGGCAAAAGTCTACCAGTACACCACCAATCCCGATGTCGCCTCTGGCGACGGTATTGCGATGGCGTGGCGCGCTGGCTGCCGCGTCGGCAATCTTGAATTTAACCAGTTCCATCCTACGTCGCTGTTTCATCCTGACGCGCACAGCTTTCTGCTGACCGAAGCGCTGCGTGGCGAAGGTGCCTGGCTGCTGCGGCCCGACGGCACGCGATTTATGCCGGACTTCGATGAGCGCGCCGAACTGGCGCCGCGCGATATCGTGGCGCGCGCAATTGACCATGAAATGAAACGGCTCGGCGTTGACTGCCTTTATCTTGATATCAGCCACCAGCCGCCGGAATTCGTGCGCGCCCACTTCCCGACCATTTATGAAAAGCTGCTGGGCTTTGGCCTCGACCTGACGCGGGATCGCATCCCCATCGTGCCTGCCGCGCACTACACCTGCGGCGGCGTCATGGTGGACGCGCGCGGACGCACCGATGTCGACGCGCTCTACGCCATCGGCGAAGTAAGCTGCACCGGGCTGCACGGCGCCAACCGCATGGCGTCCAACTCGCTGCTGGAGTGTCTGGTGTACGGCTGGTCGGCGGCGGAGGATCTGCTTCAGACGCTGCCGCAAAGGGAAACGCTCCACGCCCTGCCGCCCTGGGATGAAAGTCGCGTAGACGATGCGGACGAGCGCGTGGTTATCCAGCACAACTGGCACGAGCTGCGGCTGTTTATGTGGGATTACGTTGGGATAGTGCGTACCACGCGGCGGCTGGAGCGCGCGCTGCGTCGCATTAACCTGTTACAGCAGGAGATCGACGAGTATTACGCACATTTCCGGCTCTCCAGCGATCTGCTGGAGCTGCGCAATCTGACGCAGGTTGCCGAACTGATGGTGCGCTGTGCGATGGCGCGTAAAGAGAGCCGCGGGCTTCATTTTACCCGCGACTATCCTGATATGCTGCCTGAAGCGAAGCCGACGGTTTTAACGCCCTCTTACATAAAGAGATAAAAATCGCGCGTCAGGCTGCACCAGACTTCTGAATAGTGCGTATCCTGATTGCGGATCGCCATTCTTTCCAGCAGGGTTTCGCCCGCGCTGGGGGAGAAGCCGAGCAGCACGCGATGCGGCGGCCGATGCGCATACTCCGCCACGTCGATGCGGAAACGCAGATGCCAGCCCTCTTTCTGCGCCAGCGCGATCATCGTTTGCCCAACGGCTTCCGGCAGCACGACGCAGAAGAAGCCCTCTTCCTCGATCAGACGCGCGGCACAGCGCAGCAGGCTTGCGTGATCCAGCGTCGCCGTCGAGCGGGCCACGTCGCGCTCCGGCGTCGCGCAGGCGACATCGGGCGGATAATAGGGTGGATTGCTGACAATTAATGAATAGCGTTGGCCGCAGCTGTCGGCAAAGGCGACAATATCCTGCTGATGGACGTGCACGCGCGCTGGCCAGGGCGACTGCGCGACATTTTCCTGCGCCTGCTGCGCGGCGGCGACATCCAGCTCCACCGCGTCGATGATCACTGAATCCGGCGTGCGCTGCGCCAGCATCAGGGCAATTAGCCCGCTGCCGCAGCCGATATCCAGCACGCGGCGCACGTTTGCTACCGGCGCCCATGCGCCCAGCAAAATAGCGTCAGTGCCCACTTTCATGGCGCAGCGGTCGTGCGCCACAAAAAATTGTTTGAAGGTAAAACCGTTTCTTTTTAACAATGGCCGCACATGCGGCTTTTCCTGCGTCATACTCTGCAACCATTACCTTTTTTCCTGCCGTACGGCAGCGCTTCAGTGTAACGTGACAGCCTGAGGAATACACGTAGTGGGCTGGCCGCTGCGGATTAACAGATGAAGATTGCGTTTGATCTGTCTATAATCAGCGCCCCAAACTGAGGTAGACCATGACCGTAACCACATTTTCCGAACTCGAACTCGACGAAAGCCTGCTGGAAACCCTGCAGGAAAAAGGCTTCACGCGCCCGACAGCAATTCAGGCCGAGGCGATCCCGCCCGCGCTGGAGGGCCGCGACGTTCTGGGTTCGGCGCCTACCGGAACCGGGAAAACCGCCGCTTATCTAGTGCCGGTACTGCAGCATCTGCTCGACTTCCCGCGTAAAAAGTCAGGCCCGCCGCGCATCCTGATCCTGACCCCCACGCGCGAGCTGGCGATGCAGGTCGCCGACCATGCGCGTGAACTGGCGAAACACACTCACCTGGATATCGCGACCATCACCGGCGGCGTGGCGTATATGAACCATGCGGAAGTGTTCAGCGAGAACCAGGATGTGGTGGTGGCGACTACCGGTCGTCTGCTTCAGTACATCAAAGAAGAGAACTTCGATTGCCGCGCCGTTGAGACCTTAATTCTTGACGAGGCCGACCGCATGCTGGATTTGGGCTTCGCGCAGGATATCGAAACCATCGCAGGCGAAACCCGCTGGCGTAAGCAGACCATGCTCTTCTCCGCCACGCTGGAAGGCAATGCGATCAAAGATTTCGCTGAGCGTCTGCTTAACGATCCGGTAGAAGTTGAAGCCGATCCGAGCCGTCGCGAACGCAAAAAGATCCAGCAGTGGTACTACCGCGCTGACGATCTGGAACATAAAACCAAACTGCTGATCCACCTGTTGAAGCAGCCGGACGTCACGCGTTCGATCGTCTTCGTGCGCAAGCGTGAGCGTCTGCATGAGCTGGTGAAGTGGCTGCACGATGCGGGGATCCGCAGCTGCTATCTGGAAGGTGAAATGGTGCAGGCCAAGCGCACCGAAGCGATCAAACGCATCACCGACGGCCGCGTCAACGTGCTGGTGGCGACCGACGTTGCCGCGCGCGGTATTGATATCGAAGATGTCAGCCACGTCTTTAACTTTGATATGCCGCGCACCGCCGATACCTATCTGCACCGTATCGGCCGCACCGCGCGCGCCGGCCGTAAAGGCACCGCGCTGTCGCTGGTGGAAGCGCACGATCATCTGCTGCTGGGTAAAATCAGCCGCTACCTGAACGAACCGCTGAAGCCGCGCGTCGTTGATGAGCTGCGTCCGGTCACGCGCGCGCCAAGCGCCAAGACCACCGGAAAACCGTCGAAAAAAGCGCTTGCGAAACGGAAAGAGAAAAAAGAGAGCGAAGCGGAAAAACCGCGCGTGAAGAAGCGTCACCGCGACGCCAAAAACGTAGGCAAACGCCGCAAGCCAAGCGCTGCCGCGCCAGCCAGCGGCGATGCGGAATAAATCAGCACCGCTATAAAAAAATCGCCTCAACTGAGGCGATTTTTTTTAGTTAAGCTGGTAAAACAGCCGTTATCCCCTTTAGCCAAAGGCTCTGGGCTGCGGGATGCAGTTCCGGCAACGCTGTTAAGGTTAAAAAAAGGAGATTTGTTGCTTTATCAGCAACATATATTTAACAACGAAGTGGATGCTTTTTCTGCAGCCCTCTAAAGTTCTACCGTTACAGGCTTTCTGTAAAGGTACGGGTAATCACGTCACGCTGTTGTTCCGGCGTCAGCGCGTTAAAACGCACCGCGTAACCTGAAACGCGGATCGTCAGCTGCGGATATTTTTCCGGGTGCTTAACCGCATCTTCCAGCGTTTCGCGACGCAGCACGTTAACGTTCAGATGCTGACCGCCCTCAATACGCACCTGCGGTTTCATCTCCATTGGCACTTCGCGGTAAGCGAATTCGCCCAGCTCGCTGACAGCCACTACCTGATCTTCTTCGTAGCCCGCTTTAGCGCACAGGCAGCGCGCTTCCGCTTTTTCGTCGTCGATCAGCCAGAAAGAGTTTATTAAGTCGGGATTGTTGGTTTGGGTAATTTGAATGCCTGTGATCATAGTCAGTTCTCCACAACGAGGCGCTATCCTGCTCAGCGCGGTAAGTATTAATGTCCTGATATAACACCTGCCCTCTGGAGTGACTTTGACCTCAGTCAATTTCCACAGCCACGTATTTCACTGCTAATTTCAATTATTTGATTCAGATACTCTTTTTAGTTAAAAAATATTTTGTAAATTTCAAATATTTTTTACCTTCTACCTGACGCGGTGAAACGTTAAGCTTAAGAGACCGATCTTTAAGGGAGCAAATCATGACGGATAAACTGACCTGGCACGACGTGCTGGCCGAAGAGAAAGAGAAGCCCTACTTTAATGAAACGCTAAAACTGGTGGCTAACGAACGGGCGGCTGGCGTAACGGTTTATCCGCCGCAGAAAGATGTCTTCAATGCGTTTCGCCTGACCGAGCTTGGTGATGTGAAGGTCGTTATTCTGGGTCAGGATCCCTACCACGGCCCGAATCAGGCGCATGGCCTGGCCTTCTCCGTCCTGCCGGGCGTGCCGGTGCCGCCCTCTTTACAGAATATGTATAAAGAGCTGGAGCAGGAGTTTCCCGACTTTAAACGTCCGCAACACGGCTTTCTGGAGAGCTGGGCAAAACAGGGCGTGATGCTACTGAATACGGTGCTGACCGTCGAGGCGGGCAAGGCGCATTCCCATGCGCGCTTCGGCTGGGAGACCTTTACCGACAACGTGATCGCTGCGATCAACGAGCATCGCGAAGGCGTAGTGTTCCTGCTCTGGGGATCGCACGCGCAGAAGAAAGGCAGCATTATCGATCGACAGCGCCATCATGTGTTACAGGCACCGCATCCCTCACCGCTTTCCGCGCATCGTGGCTTCTTTGGCTGCGGACACTTCGCGCAGGCGAATGCGCTGCTGAAGCAGGCGGGCGAAACGCCCATCGACTGGATGCCGCAGCTGCCCGCCAGCTGAGCCGCAAATAAAAACGGCCGCGTCACTGCGCGGCCGTCTGATTCTCTTTGCTTTCGTGCTTAGCTTTTGGCTTTCGCGACCGCAACCATCGCCGGACGCAGCAGGCGACCGTTCAGGGTATAGCCGCGCTGCATCACCATCATCACATGGTTAGGCGCCACGTCGTCCGATTCCATCATCGACATAGCCTGATGAATTTCCGGGTTAAACGGCACGTTGGTGTCGCCGACAACTTCAACGCCGAACTTACGCACCGCGCCAAGCAGCGATTTCAGGGTCAGCTCGATACCTTCAATCATCGAAGCCAGCTCAGGGTTCTCTTTGTCCGCCACTTCCAGCGCGCGCTCAAGGCTGTCGATAACCGGCAGCAGCTCGTTGGCGAATTTTTCCAGCGCGAATTTGTGCGCTTTTTCAACGTCGATTTCGGTGCGGCGACGGATGTTTTCGATTTCCGCCTGCGCGCGCAGCTGGGCGTCGCGTACGCCGGACTGAGACTGCGCCAGTTCAGCTTCCAGCTGAGCAATACGCTCATCACGCGGATCCACCTCTACTGCCGTCTCCGCTTCCTGAGGTTGTTGCTGATCCTGTTGAATTTCGTCTGAGACTTGCTCGTTTGGGGTGTTCTGTTCTTTACTACTCATGAATTTCTCCGCGTTTTGCACATTCATCTCGCCAGTCCGCTTATTATGGGGATCGGTTTGACGGTTTCAAGGGAACCCATCACATTGCCTTGCCGTTTTGGCTTATGAGGAAAGACCCACCAAATGAACAAACACTTTAACTGTATTGGTATTGTAGGCCATCCGCGTCACCCTACCGCTCTCACGACGCATGAGATGCTGTGGCGCTGGCTGACGTCCAGAGGTTATCAAGTGATTATTGAGCAGCAGATCGCGCAGGAACTCAATCTGCAGGATGCGCAGACCGGCACGCTGGCGGAGATTGGACAGCAGGCGGACCTTGCGGTAGTGGTCGGCGGCGACGGCAATATGCTGGGCGCGGCGCGCGTGCTGGCGCGCTACGACATCAAGGTGATCGGCATTAACCGCGGCAATCTGGGCTTTCTTACCGACCTTGACCCCGACAATGCGCAGCAGCAGCTGGATGAGGTGTTGCAGGGAAACTATTTCGTTGAAAGCCGCTTTCTGCTGGAAGCGCGCGTATGCAAAGACGAATGCTCGCCGCGCCTTGGCCTGGCGATCAATGAGGTGGTGCTGCATCCTGGCAAAGTGGCGCACATGATCGAGTTTGAAGTTTATATCGACGAGGTATTCGCCTTTTCGCAGCGCTCCGACGGCCTGATTATCTCTACGCCGACCGGCTCGACCGCTTATTCGCTGTCGGCGGGCGGACCGATTTTAACCCCGTCGCTCGACGCTATCGCGCTGGTGCCGATGTTTCCCCATACCCTGTCGGCGCGCCCGCTGGTGATCAACAGCAGCAGCACCATCCGACTGCGTTTTTCCTCACGTCGCAGCGATTTAGAGATCAGCTGCGACAGCCAGATCGCCCTGCCAATTCAGGAAGGAGAGGATGTCCTGATCCGCCGCAGCGAGAACCACCTGAATCTTATCCACCCTAAAAACTACAGTTATTTCAATACCCTGAGTTCAAAGCTGGGCTGGTCGAAAAAATTGTTTTAATTTAAGCGCGCCCTCTTTACTGGATAAAAAACCAGTTTATACTGTACGAAAAACCATATCTGTTTTTCCATACAGGTGATTCTATGCTGGCACAGCTGACCATCAGTAATTTCGCTATCGTTCGTGAGCTCGACATTGATTTCCAACGCGGTATGACGGCGATTACCGGTGAGACCGGCGCGGGTAAGTCTATTGCTATTGACGCGCTCGGCCTGTGCCTTGGCGGCCGCGCTGAAGCGGACATGGTGCGTCAGGGCGCCGCGCGCGCCGACCTCTGCGCCCGCTTCAACCTCAAGTCCTCGCCTTCCGCGCAGCGCTGGCTGGAGGAGAATCAGCTGGATGACGGCAATGAGTGTCTGCTGCGCCGCGTTATCAGCGCTGACGGCCGCTCACGCGGCTTTATCAACGGCACCGCGGTGCCGCTGTCGCAGCTGCGCGATCTGGGTCAGTTGCTGATTCAGATCCACGGCCAGCACGCCCATCAGCTTCTGCTGAAGGCTGACCATCAGAAACACCTGCTTGACGCCTACGCCGGCCATGACGATTTGCTGCTGCAGATGCGCAACGATTATCAGGCCTGGCATCAGAGCTGCCGTAACCTGGCGCAGCATCAGCAGCTGTCGCAGGAGCGCGAGGCGCGCCGCGAACTGCTGCAGTATCAGCTGAAAGAACTCAACGACTTCGCCCCACAGGCGAACGAGTATGAGCAGATTGATGAAGAGTACAAACGTCTCGCTAACAGCGGACAGTTGCTCTCCACCAGCCAGCAGGCGCTGCAGCTGCTCGCCGACGGCGACGACAGCAACCTCAACAGCCTGCTTTACACCGCGCGCCAGATGGTGACGGAAGTGGTGACGCTCGATGACAAGCTGAGCGGCGTGCTGAATATGCTGGAAGAAGCGGCGATTCAGCTCAGCGAAGCGAGCGACGAACTGCGCCACTACGTTGACCGTCTCGACCTCGACCCAAATCGTCTGTATGAGCTGGAACAGCGTATCTCCCGCTATATCGCGCTGGCACGTAAGCACCACGTTGCGCCGGAAGGCCTGGCGGAGCTGCATCAGCAATTGCTGGCGGAAGCGGAACTGCTTTCGCAGCAGGAGAGCGACCAGGAGAGTCTGCAGGCGTTAGTTAGCGAACACTATCAGGCTGCGCTGCATAGCGCTGAGCGTCTGCACCAGCAACGCCAGCAGTATGGCGCCGAGCTGGAGCAGTTGATTACTCAGAGCATGCATCAGCTCTCTATGCCGCATGGCCGTTTCACCATCGCGCTGGCGTTCAATCCCGATCATCTGACCGCCGACGGCGCGACGCGTATCGACTTCCAGGTTACCACTAACCCAGGCCAGCCTCTGCAGCCGCTGGGTAAAGTGGCCTCCGGCGGTGAGCTGTCGCGTATTGCGCTGGCGATCCAGGTGATTACCGCGAAGAAGATGGAAACCCCGGCGATGATCTTCGACGAAGTGGACGTCGGCATTAGCGGCCCGACCGCCGCCGTGGTGGGCCGTCTGCTGCGCCAGCTGGGCGAATCGACCCAGGTAATGTGCGTTACCCACCTGCCGCAGGTAGCTGGCTGTGGCCATCAGCACTTCTTTGTCAGCAAAGAGACCGACGGCGCCATGACCGAAACCCATATGCAGGCGCTGGACAAGCGTGCGCGTCTGCAGGAGCTGGCGCGTCTGCTGGGCGGCAGCGAAGTCACGCGTAATACCCTTGCGAACGCGAAAGAACTTTTAGCGGCGTAAGGGTCGCACTTTCTTCCCGCTGCGTGGTCATATGCTTGCTCTGTCGATGTAGAGGTTTCCAATAGCGAAAAGGTTTATTATCATCGGCAACTTATGTCGCCTGAATAATAAAGCCTGCCGCAGGCAGAGTTCAGAATTTGATGGCAAAAAAACAGCCTGAGAAAAGGCGTTTGGCCCCAGAAAAGGAATGTAGAGATGCGCTGTAAAACGCTGACTGCCGCGGCAGTGGTAATGTTGATGATGACCGCCGGATGCTCCACCCTTGAGCGCGTGGTTTACCGCCCAGATATCAACCAGGGCAACTACCTGGTTGCCAACGATGTGGCGAAAATCCACAACGGCATGACGCAGCAGCAGGTTGCCTATACGCTCGGTACGCCGATGATGCGTGACCCGTTTGGCAGCAACGTCTGGTATTACGTGTTCCGTCAGGAGCCAGGCCATGAAAGCGTGAAGCAGCAGACGCTGACACTTACCTTCGACAGCAACGGCATACTGACCAATATCGACAATAAACCGAATCTGACAAAGTCGGGTGACTGATCGAACACGCAACAAAAAAGGCGCCGCTGGCGCCTTTTGTATTTCTGGCCTGTCTGTTCTGACTGGCGCTATTTTTTGCCGCTGGCTGAGCGCTCTGCGCGCTGACGACGCAGCTCTTTGGGGTCGGCAATCAGCGGGCGATAAATCTCTACCCTGTCGCCTTCCTGCAGCGTGTCGCCCAGCTTAACCGGCCGGCTAAAGACGCCAACCTTATTGCGGCTGAGATCGATATCGCGGCGCAGCTCAAGCAGGCCCGATGCGACAATTGCCTGCTCGACAGTGCTTCCCTCTTCCAGCGTGACCACGCGCTGATACTGTTTTTCCGGCAGCGCGTAAACCACCTCAACGGAGATCTCAGGCACTGTAGACCTCTTTGGCGCGCTGGGTAAAAGCCTGCACCATGCTGTTTGCCAGCTCTTTGAAGATGCGACCGAATGCCATCTCTACCAGCATATTGGTGAACTCAAAATCCAGGCTGAGTTCTACCTTGCAGGCGTCATCGCCCAGCGAGATAAAGTGCCATCCGCCGGTGAGCTTGCGGAATGGGCCATCCACCAGTTGCATCTGGATACGTTGATTGTCGGTTAGGGTGTTACGTGTAGTAAATGTCTTACTGATGCCCGCTTTTGAGACGTCTACGGAGGCCGTCATCTGATTTTCAGACGATTCCAGCACGCGACTGCCAGTGCATCCTGGCAAAAACTGTGGATAGGCATCCACATCGTTGACCAGCTGGTACATTTGCTCAGCGCTGAAGGGCACCAGCGCCGAACGACTAATCTGAGCCATAATGGTTCCTGTTCATCACAAAACCGCTGAATTGTAGCATTTCCAGCGATCAAACAAAAATTCCCCGCTTTCAGAGGTGTGCTAGAATATCCCGTTTCCCGGTGCCCCGCTGGACAAGGGGTGCGATGGCCGCTTAAGTGATGTAAAATACGCCGCACTATGACAAAGAAAAAAGTACATAAACCCGGTTCTGCCACTATTGCCCTTAACAAACGCGCCCGTCATGAATACTTCATTGAAGAAGAGTTCGAAGCGGGATTGTCGCTACAAGGATGGGAAGTCAAATCGCTCCGTGCGGGTAAAGCCAACATCAGCGACAGCTATATTTTGCTGCGCGATGGCGAAGCTTATCTGTTCGGCTCTACCTTCCAGCCGCTGGCGGTCGCCTCGACGCATGTCGTCTGCGATCCCACGCGCAACCGTAAGCTGCTGCTGAACCAGCGCGAACTCGACTCGCTTTATGGCCGCGTTAACCGCGAAGGCTATACCGTCGTTGCGCTGTCGCTTTACTGGAAAAACGCCTGGTGCAAGCTGAAAATTGGTGTAGCGCGCGGTAAGAAAGAGCATGACAAGCGCGACGACATCAAAGAGCGCGAGTGGAAGCTCGATAAAGCGCGCATCATGAAAAATCGCAACCGCTAATCGCTGGATAGTTTTAAAGTTTTTTGCTAGAGTAGTTGGTTCCTGGGGCTGATTCTGGATTCGACGGGATTTGCGAAACCCAAGGTGCATGCCGAGGTGCGGTAGGCCTCGCTAAAAAACCGCAAAAAAATAGTCGCAAACGACGAAAACTACGCACTAGCAGCTTAATAACCTGCTTAGAGCCCTCTCTCCCTAGCCTCCGCTCTTAGGACGGGGATCAAGAGAGGTCAAACCCAAAAGAGATCGCGTGGATGCCTTGCCTGGGGTTGAAGCGTTAAATCTAATCAGGATAGTCTGTCAGTGGCGTGTCTGTCCGCAGCTGCCAGGCGAATGTAAAGACTGACTAAGCATGTAGTACTGAGGATGTAGGAATTTCGGACGCGGGTTCAACTCCCGCCAGCTCCACCAAATTCTTGATCGATGGCTACCAGAACCATCCGATGAAGTCCTAAGAGCCCGCATGGCGCAAGCCCTGCGGGCTTTTTTGTATCTGTAATCTTCCAAGACTATCCGCCTGAATCCAGAGATAATTGGTACACGCTA
Source organism: Pantoea sp. UBA5923 (assembly GCF_002431095.1). Classification (NCBI taxonomy): domain Bacteria; kingdom Pseudomonadati; phylum Pseudomonadota; class Gammaproteobacteria; order Enterobacterales; family Erwiniaceae; genus Pantoea; species Pantoea sp. UBA5923. The sequence continues at coordinate 91,269 of NZ_DJDN01000056.1, forward strand.
TAATGTGGGCCAAAAACGTGTACCAATTATGGACGGAAATCAGTCATGGCGCGGATGACACGTCCCCTCACCAATAATGAAATCCTCAAAGCTAAGCCTCAAGAGAAAGACTTTACGCTGCATGATGGCGATGGGCTTTTCCTGCTCATCAAAACGTCCGGTAAAAAGTTATGGCGTTTCCGCTATCAGCGGCCATCAGCACCCGCTGAGCCTGACTGCATTCGGCCAGGCAGTGCCACAGACGCTGAAAGAGTATGAGCGCATTCTGCTGAAGCGCCGGACGAATAACGGCGTCCAGACCAATCTCACGTTACATGAGGACAGCGAGGCCGACTGGCTGCCAGCATGTAGCCAGTAAACCCCGCAGCAAACAAACCGGCTCAGGCCGGTTTGTTTACGTTTAAGCCCGGAGTGATCACACCATATGAACACAAGTGTACACGCAGCCCTTAATCCTTCACCACCTAACCAACTGATTTAAAATACTTAAAATCCACAGTGAACAGTGTGAACACTTTTTACTAAAATCATTTATGCCTCTGATATGATTGGTCAAGTCAGAAAAGGGGTTAGAATCGACCTGTGTATCTTTCAAACACATGAGGTTTCATTATGGATGATGACATAAAGATAGCGATGTCCCCTGTTCAGCTTGCTGCCGCGCTCTCTGATAAGACAGTCACAGAGGCGGAAACGATGAGTAACCGCCTCCTCGGGGGGCTGGGGCTTATCATGGGTTCACTTGAGCTGGCAGGCGCCACTGCTCTGTGTATCGCACCTGAACCTACCGGATTAACAAAAGCAGGATGTGTAGTTGTCGGAGCACATAGTCTCGATAGCATTCACTCTGCTGCAAACCAGCTCATTGTGGGCAGAGACACCCGCACGGCAACTTACGAGGCAGCAACAGCAATTGCCAAATCCTTTGGAGCAGATGACGATACAGCGATGAAAATCGGCCTGACTGTCGATATCGCTGTTCCATTAGGATTTGCACTTGGCATCGGCGCAAGCCGGGTAGCAGCAGTAAGAGCTGGCCGCATAAAACTCAGTGAACATGAGTCAATGACGGGTTTTAAACCCGGCGGGCATACGCTTTCCACACATGTTGGCAAAAGCGATGCAGAGTTGTTAGCCCGCTTTGATGCGAATAAGCGTTTGCAGTATTCCACCACCTTTACCAACGCGCAGGTAGCAGAAGAAGCCATATCGAGAGCGCTCTTTGCTAACCGGGGCATTATAAAATCCGTTCTTGGCGGAGGCAGGCAGGGAGCCAGGCTGACTATTCGTAATGCATCAGGTAAAGCGATTGGCTACGGTTTCCGGCGCGGGAGTAACCAGCGGATAGTCATGACAAATGTGAGAATTGTTATTGAGTTTCAGCAATATAACGGCAAACCCTATTACATTCTCACCGCGTTCCCGGATCTATAGGTACAAAATGCACAACTTCCACTTTCTTGACCAATTGATTTTCGGTTATTTCAACCAGGACGCCGACATCATCAATGATGGCGAGGATACGATTGAAGGCATAGTACGGCTATTCAAAAAGTCAGCACCAGACTGGATGCTCAAAGATCTTGTCGAAGAAGTTGATGATTTTATCTCCGCATATGGTAACGGTGTCGAAGAGGAGTTCAGGAGACGATACGGGTTTGATTTTTCGCCTGAACTTTGGGAAACCACTGCTCATGAATTCCTGATGACAGTACGTCAGATCTCGTCAGAACCATGAGGTTTTCAGGAGTACATTTCCTGATGAGAAAAAATAATTGGTACACGTTTAGGTACACGGAAGAAAACTGAATTAAACAAAAAACCTTTAAAACAATAAGTTGGGATATTTATTCAGACTCCGCCAGCCCACCAAAATTCTTCAAAGATGATTACCAGAGTCATATGTAGAAGTCTTGAAAGCCCGCACGGCGCAAGCCTGGCGGGCTTTTTTGTGTCTATATCCTTCCGAGACGATCCGCCTGAACCCTGTGATAATTTGTAGAGTCAGCAGGCAAATCGAACCCTCAGGTTAACCTGAGAATGATGAAATTATCCCGTGCAGCTAAGGGCTTAATAGTTCTTTCTATCGGGGTATCAGTGTATGAAATATACACGTCAGACAATAAAACTTCAGAAACCGGCAGGCAGGTTGCTATTCACGGAGCAGGTATTGCGGGCGGTTGGGCTGGCGGTGCTATTGCTGGTTTAATGTGTGAGCCTGGCGCCCCCGTGTGCGTGCTATTAGGCGGATTTGTCGGCGGTGCTTTAGCGGCATGGGAAATGGGCAACTGGTGGAAATAGAGATGGAAGAAGTTACGACACTATCGTTATCGGAAGTAAATAAAGCAACAGATACCGCCCAGGCCCGGTCTGAAGTGCTGCTAGACGGCAGATTAACAGGGATTACCATTCCCGGAAAAGTGCTTGAAGCTGCGATAAAAGTCGATGCGCGTCGCTATCTTTTATTCGTGACGGATGACGTCATCTTTGAAGAAATGCTGACGATCCTGCTGTTGGATCTTTCTCAAGGCCTAGTAGAAGAACTGACTATCGGGGGCGCTTATACTTCAGGTCACTTTGAAGATTTAAAGGTTTCGCCCCGCTCTGCAAGCTTCAGCTTTATTGGCGATACTACATGGACAGTAAAAGTATCGAAATCCCCCACGCTTAAACTGCCGTTTTCCGATCCTCGCGGCGTAAGCCGCCCAGCAGGATTAAGGAAATACATTGATATCTCCGCTAACCCAGCTCCGACCAGGGCTGACGGTAGCCGATAAGCCAGCCTACCTCCTTTTTACTTTATCGCCAGAACAGGCGATAACGCGGTGAGACGAAACGGCATTGGTATATCAGTCAAAGTTGAACTGATAAAAATCAAATAAAAACAATAAATTGTCTAGAAAACTCAGATTCCGCCAGCCCAAAATGCTTGAAAGATGATTACCAGAGTCATCTGTAGAAGTCCTGAAAGCCCGCACGACGCAAGCCTGGCGGGCTTTTTTATGTCTTCAATTTTTCCTGCGAAGTCGGAAGTTAACTAGCTAAAACCGAACCTTTGAGACACATGGTTAACCGCCCCGTCCAGCTGCGACACAATTTTTTAGCATCCATACAAAAACAAGGATTGCTTTCAAAAACACGTCATCATGTTCATTTGTCTTCTGATAAAGCCACTGCTATTCAGGTTGGCCAACGACATGGCAGGCCAGTAGTGCTAAAAATAAATGCCCTGGCAATGTATGAACAGGGCTTTAAATTCTATCAGGCTGATAATGGTGTCTGGTTAACAGAGCAAGTACCTTATCAGTTTATTCAGGAATAATGACTACTAATCATCAGCCAGATCTGCTTTATGGCGGACTGACTCGAGGCGAGCCATTTTCAGCCATTCATCAAAGTTATCTGTATAACCTCTGTCTTCCCAACCAGCAGATGCAAAGGCATGAACATAATATACTTTTGGATCAGTTGATGTGTCTTCGCCATCGAAACATACGATATCATCCGAATAACGCCAATTAGCAAAAGGTATAAGTTTACGCTTTGGATATAATTTTCTGATCTTCTCACACCAAAAATCAACATAATTTTGTGCACAACAAAACAACCACCATGGCTCTATATCATCCAGTTTGTCATTTGAGACATAATCAATAAAGCTATTAGGCAATGAAAAGCCTGGATATAAATAATTTTCATACATATAGGATCTATCAATCATTTATTTACCCTTTCCTGTTATTCTTAGGGAATCGTATGATCCATGTTGAGCATGGGCAACTGTTCATCCAACCGCTAGCTGGGTGACTGGTAAAAAACCCGGTTTTTTAAGTCGGGATTTTTTGAGGTTATTCTGGATTAGAAGGTGGACATTTGCGGGATTTACGTTCATCTATTTTTGCAAAAAGCCATGATCTAAAAGCTGCGGCTGTTCCTGCAATGACACTTGCTATCAAAACATATTTAATATCTAACTTTTCAATATCAACCCTATGACTAATTATTAGCTGTACAGCTATCAGCGCAAAAGAGAAGAAAAATAAGCAGCAAACAACCATATATATAATACTTACCAGCAATAGCCATATTGCAGTCTTATTTTTTCTTATCATTTTTCTTAACCTCATCCTTAACAACGTTACTTATAAACTCTCCACTTACTGCACCAATAATATCACCAACAGGAGCTGAACCTGCACCTAATATAGGGTCAAATACAGGCGTCGCAACTATACCAACCGTTGTACCAAATACCCATCCTGAACCAGTGCCTGCTAAAGAGCTTTTATCCAACCCATCATTAAATATGGATGCACCTACGGCAATCGCAGCATTCTGCCAAACATCCCGGCCCGGAGCCAACATTCCACTAATACCTGCGGAGACACTACCCTTATAATCCCAAGTTTTGTTTTCATTACCCGACTTGTTCAAATCAAACCATTGATAAGTGCCGTTAGCGATTTCCGCTATTACTCCACCACTCAATACTTTACCAAGCGATGCGACTGGACCTAAATACATGGATCCTGCGATCAATACGCCATCCTTATATCCATCTACGATAGCCTTGGTGATATTTGCACTGTCAGGTAATTCACCCGTAACCAGCTTATCAGAAGCATACTTAATCTCTTCTGGTGTTGCCGGATTCAGCACTTTGCCCGTTTCATCAGTAAGATTCGTATTATTCACTAGCGATCCTTGGGCCTGAACATTATTCCAGAAGCCGGTGCCGAACCCGTCCAGACCACTCAACGAGTTATTCTCAACCGCATTCTTCCCGGCCTGCGCCCCGGCCACCGCACCCGCCGTACTGTCCCCGGTCACCCCGCCTGCCAGCCCTGCCGCCAGCGTCCCCAGCGTGCTTATCGTCTGACGCTGCTCCTCCGTCAGGTCCTCGCATTTCACCCCCGGATACATCTGCTGCGCGATATACTCGCCAATCGCCGCGCCAGACGCGCCCGCGACCGCGCTGTTGCCCGCCGCGTAGGCCGTCACCGCGCCTACTACCGCGTGGGCCATCAGGTTCGCCTGGACGTTCACCACGTCATTGCCGTTCGCGTCCTTCGTGGTGGTCATGGCGTGAATAACTTCCGTCAGGTAAGGCGCTGCCGCCCCGCTGGCTGCCTGCGCCAGGTTGCCGCCCGCCAGACCCTGTACCGCCGCCGTGGCCGCCTGAATGCCCTGCTGGATGGTGCTGCCGGTTCCCCACTGCTGCTGGGCCGCCTTATAGCTGTCCGTTGCCGTCAGCTTCTCGTTGTACTTCGCCCACTTCTCTTTCGACGCACCTTTGGCGGGCTCTTTGATATCGTGCGCGGCCAGCTCCGCCTTACCGGCACTGGTGGCCCGTATCTGCCCCTCCGTTCGCGCGATACCCGCTGTCTGGTTGCCGATTTCGGCGATCATCTGTAAAGTAATGCTCCCGGCTCATTAGCCGGAAGCTTTTCTCTGTTATCAGGAAGAAAATATCAAAAACAGGCAATTACCCAATTAAAGTTACAGCCTCGGGATTTATTTACTGAAGATACTTTTTCGATACATTGCCAGTGCAGGTAAACTCTTCAAACACTTTGACAACGATATCGAAATTTTCTGTTATTTGACGAATAGGCCAACAATCACCAAGTATCATTACTTCATCATCATTCCCAGAAGGATCCCAGTAAGTTCTTACCTGATATTCATCCTCAAAGATTTCACCTAGAGTCATTAGGTAATAACCGTTTTCTGTTCTTACCTGTAGCATTTCCGCTCCACTTTCTGAACTCATCAACATATCAAGTGTAAGAGTACCTTCTCTTCCCTGAAGTTGCTCTAATTGATTTAATATATCACTCCAGGTTGAGACCTGTTTATTCCCACCATATCCGTTCAATGTCCAACTCATTTTAAATTTCATTTTAATCCCGCGCCTTAATAGATTTCATACCGGGTTGCCAATAGAGGACGGTTCCTGTAGCTTCTTCATAGATTGTCAATGATTTTAACCCGGCTTTATCAGCCATAGCGGCTATATCACCTCGGCAATAACCACATACAGGTTCTTTAGTTACGCTCATCGTCATTTCACGTCCTTGAGACATACCTTTTTCAAAAGCTTGCTGGATAACTCCTACTTCAGCATGAGCTGTAGCCATATTTCCATTCGAAAGAGGTTTGTTTTGCTTATCTATTTTGACCTGGATACGTCCATTAATTAGTGTTGGCTTATTTACATCGGCCAAGTAAGAAGGTCGTGCGCCCTGATTGGTATCTGAGAACTTAACCCCATCGACATAACCTTTCGCAACTACCTTAAGATTAGCATCAACAATTTTGCTGAGTTGTTTTGCTGCTGCCGAACCCAATACTGGCGTCACCGAAGCAACAATGATATCCATTCCCTGCTTCGTTTCGGCATAACTCTGTGCGGTCTGGCGATCAACACCCAGCACATCCATTGCATATTGCGTCAGTGCATCCTTCACCTGCTGCTGATTTTGTGCATCAACGCTGGTGATGTTCAGCAGGTTCACTATCTGCCCGTAGGCATCCGGGTACATGTCACTGACTTTGTTATTGTAATTACCGGTTTCATACTCACTTTTGGCCGAGTAAGCCTCAAGCCTTGCCGCAGCGCATCCCGCACTGGCAGCCTTTCCGTTGCCACAGGCATCTGTCACCTTCTGGTCACGGCTGATACTTTTCTCCAGCAGGTCGTTTATCTTTTGCTGTGCCTGCTCACGCTCTGCGGGGTCTTTGCTCTTGAGCTTCTGTTTCGCTACCTCAAGTTCTGTCTTTTCGTTTACATGCAGCCAGTTATTCTCAATCGCAGTCTTCCCGGCCTGCGCGCCCGCCACCGCACCCGCCGTACTGTCCCCGGTTACCCCGCCTGCCAGCCCTGCC
>NZ_DJDN01000056.1:98197-108710 GCF_002431095.1 Pantoea sp. UBA5923
CTCCGTCAGGTCCTCGCGTTTCACCCCCGGATACATCTGCTGCGCGATATAATCGCCCATCGCCGCGCCTGAGGCACCCTCGACCACGCTGTTACCCGCCGCGTAAGCGGCTGGGCTTTAATACCAGTCAGAAGATCGAAGTTATCACCACTCCGGGCCAGATGGTCGTCCGGCTAGCTGAAGAGTTAGCGGCGGGTAATAAGATCCCAGCCTTATGGCCGGGATGTTGGTTTACGTAATGGGAGTTGCTACATATTTATCAAGGATGTGAACATCTTCAATATTACATTCTGGATATATCCATTTAGCCCAATTGGTAATAATCCATTCTGTACTTAATGCTCTACCTTCGACTGACGCACTTTCGATTGGTAAAGATATTAAAATCAGGCCAGCTTTATGACCAGAAGATACAACTAAGCCATGAGTTTCAAATAAATCTATGACCATAAAATCAACCCATTCTTCATATGGCCAAACAGCAGGTAACCTAAAGACAGTTCCTCTCTTGATAGATTTATTTTTATAATTAATAAGTTTCATTATTCACCTTCAAATCATGACCGCCTGACTTATCTATGCTGTTAGGGATTTTTTGCATAGAAAAATCAAGGTCGCCCAAACGCTTACCTTTCGGGCTGACAGCCTCAAATCGCCCATGCTGAGTATCAAGTGCACATAAATTGCCGTTTGATCCTCTATAAATATCTCCGTTAGCCACCGTATGGAATAGGTGGCTGAAGCATGGTAGTTAAAGGATTCCAGCTTGATGATAAGGATTAAGGCGAACTAAGTTCTGCTAACCAATCTTCAAAATCTTCTTTTTGGTATAAAAAATCTCGATCCGTTGCTAATAAGTCGGCAGCTCCTAAGCATTGTAATATTTTCCAAACAGCCTGATCATCAATACGCACATGATCATCATCAATAATTGAAAACGCCCACTCAGAGACGTTTTTTCGGCTCACTTCGCCAGAGATCAGCTTAATGATCTTTTCTTGAAGTTCTGTTTTTATCGGTTTTTTCTCTTCCATTCTATCTTCGGCCTTGGTAGTTGCCGTCTTTATCAAAGATGCGATGGTTTTTATCACCTGTTACTGGTTTTGGTGCAACGCTTCTAACGTTTCCAGAATGATCCACAGTTTCATACCATGTTCGTGTTTGACCAGTTTTAGGATCCCATTCTCTTACTAACCTTGTCCCAGCCATTTCCCCGCTAGTTTTACCTGGAGTTGTTGTTCCGTAAAAACGGAAGCGTCCGTCATTAAGTTCTTTAATACTGCCTTGACTATATTTTTCAGCTTGCCTGTAATATTCTTTGAGTTTGGCTCCTTGTAAAGAACTAGCGGCATGAATATTACTACTGGCTTCATTAATTAGCTTCGATGCTTCAGCCACATCCCCTTTGGCCAGCGCTTTTTCTGCTGCCTTTATCACCTTACCGGCGGCATCGCCCGCTCCCGGTATCAGGCCCCCAGCCGCAGCCAGGTAATCTATCGCTGACTGCGCTTCAGCGAAGCCCTTAATGTCCCCAACTACAGGCACAAAATCCGCACCCTTGATAAGATATCCTTCAGCTCTTCCCGCCGCTGATTGTACATCTTCACCGAGCACGCTTCCGCGCTCATTCCGGCACAGTTTTCTTTCTTATAACGTTCATTTTCTTCTTCAACGCGCTCTTTAGCCACCTGCTGCGATGTCTTACCCGCAGCCAGCGCATCGGTAAGGTCAGACAGCGAGTTATTCTCAACTTTCTGATCGTCAAGAGCCTTCATCAGCCTTTCATTTTTTGTAGCTGATAAAAAGTTATTCTCCGCTTTTGTGCCGCCTGTTAGCGATATTCAGACGGGATATTATTAAGCTGTTCATCTACTGACCACCCGCTTGGTTTAAGCTTCGGATTATTCCACTTTGCTCCTCCAGACAACCATTTTTCTCGATAACGCTTTAATCCTGCTAAGGTAGAATCTTCATAACCAAATTCAACTCCACAGCAATCACATATATTGAAGCTTGCATCGTTACCAGTTATCCCCCAAGGTGGATCTGATTGAACAGCACCACAGACTCGACATACATACAATTTACTATTATTGTGCATTAAAATAATCCATATTTGTTTTAAACCCGTGATCTGCTGGGTTCGGTTTGAACATTGTGCGAGGAACACCATTAACTCTTTTAAAGTAGAAATTTAACCTTACTTCAAAGATGAAGTAATTTACTCATGACATCTGCGGCATCTTGCTTATAAGTCAAATTCCACTGATTGCTCCAGTCCGTAGGTCGTCCTTCTGTTTCCCACTGAGATAAAGCAAGTGCGTTAATTATTTCCAGTTCAAACCATGTTTGCTCATAGTTTTTCTTGTCTTCAACACTTTCGAACAGTTCATCTAACTGAAAAAGTTTTTCCGAGTAATTAACGAATCTTGCAAAGCTTGCAATATCACTTAGTGAGTTAATCCCATATTCATAAATAGTATTTTTCTTATTTGTCGCCATATTTAACAGTCACCACTTTTTCTGACTCATTTGTCACTACAGAAAGCTTACTTTCGGGATCGTAATGGACAGTAGTTCCGCCTCGTCTGGGAGTTGTTTTCCCGTTTCTGATAGTATTTTCGACAACAGAAGGGGATATTCCTCGATCCGGCATTCTGTCTAATGCATGTTCTGAGTATTCTCTCTTCTTGATCGAACCAGGCAAGTTCCTGACAGGCTGATAAGATGTTTCCTATCAAATTACGAAAGGCCGTCATATTCCATGTTCTTTTAAAGCTAACTCTTTTTTATTAATGGCATCGGTATTTTTACCGCATTTAGCCTTTGCTACAAGATTATTAACATTTTTCAGTTCTTTGATATTTGCCAAGAGCAGTTATAAAACTTGCCAAGGAATCATTTTTTAACGTGGCATGTAAACGTAGCTAATACTCTCCTCTCGCTCGAAGTCTGGTGCCAGGGAATTAGAAAAAACCATCTCATCGCCAATATTTAAAATTATAATGTCACCCCCCTCAAATTCTAGCTTTACGCCAATATTAGTCTTTTCCACCCCAGAAAAAACAAAATGAAAATTCAAAAACCTCTTTCCTATATACGATCTGAAAGCATCCAAACCTGACAGTTCCATGATCACTTCCTTACCATATTCTCCCAAATCATTTTCTTGCAAGGGAGAATTAAATACCTCAAGTGATGCGCCATCGTGCCCACACCGAAAACCTAAAGATTTACATTCAGAGGAAAAAACAAATTGTATTTGTTGTGGTGATTCTAGATCCGGGGCCTCTAGGACATATATGAGAGCAAAGACATGTTCTAATTTTAATCCATGCAAATCACTTATACATTTTTTTAATGCTTCGTTAATTATTTTCATTGTGGCGCCCCATCAAGTGCGTTCTTTACTGAGGTGTTATTTTTCACACCGTCTTTTAAGATAGTAATAAAACTGCCATCTGGCTTAGTAACAACAACGTCATTTCCTTTTATTCTAAAGAATACATCTCCACGGCTAGCGCCTGCTCCCGCACCTTGCCCCGCAAATTTCCCTGGAATAACCTTATCTGGGTTAGAACCTATATCATTTATAATATCTAAAACTCGCTTCCTGTCAGAAGGATTCGATGGACTTCCACCAAAATCTTCAACATGTTTTCCAAGTTTTTTCCCAAGCTGTGCATTAGTAACTGAAAATTTAGCGTTAGCTCCAATCCCTGAAGAGGGTAAGGATATTTTTCCAGGACTTGGAAGATGCCCAGAAATTTCAGAACTGGCCTGATTAATTAGCTTCGATGCTTCAGCCACATCACCCTTAGCCAGCGCTTTTTCGGCTGCCTTTATCACCTTACCGGCGGCATCGCCCGCTCCCGGTATCAGGCCCACAGCCGCAGCCAGGTAATCTATCGCTGACTGCGCTTCAGCGAAGCCCTTAATGTCCCCAACTACAGGCACAAAATCCGCACCCGTTGATAAGATATCCTTCAGCTCTTCCCGCCGCTGATTGTACACCTTCACCGAGCACGCTTCCGCGCTCATTCCGGCACAGTTTTCTTTCTTATAACGTTCATTTTCCTCTTCAACGCGCTCTTTAGCCACCTGCTGCGATGTCTTACCCGCAGCCAGCGCATCGGTAAGGTCAGACAGCGAGTTATTCTCAACCGCATTCTTCCCGGCCTGCGCACCCGCCACCGCACCCGCCGTACTGTCCCCGGTCACCCCGCCCGCCAGCCCTGCCGCCAGCGTCCCCAGCGTGCTTATCGTCTGACGCTGCTCCTCCGTCAGGTCCTCGCGTTTGACCCCCGGATACATCTGCTGCGCGATATACTCGCCCATCGCCGCGCCCGAGGCCCCCGCGACCGCGCTGTTGCCCGCCGCGTAGGCCGTCACCGCGCCCACCACCGCGTGGGCCATCAGGTTCGCCTGGACGTTCACCACGTCGTTGCCGTTTGCGTCCTTCGTGGTGGTCATGTCGTGAATGACTTCCGCCAGGTAAGGTGCTGCCGCCCCGCTGACCGCCTGACCGATATTGCCGCCCGCCAGGCCCTGTATCGCCGCCGTCGCCGCCTGAATGCCCTGCTGGATGGCGCTGCCGGTGCCTAACCCGCTTGCGTTAAACGCCTCGTTATAGAAGGTCTGATAGACCTGGCCGCTGATGTCGCCCGCCTTCGGCTCTTTGTCCGGATGTGCCGCCCGCCATTCGGCTTCCGCCGCCTTCGTGGTCGAGCTGTCGCTGCCGCTGTGGTTCGCCCCCACCAGCAGCCCGTTCGCCATGTTTCCGGCAAACTGACTGCCAATGCTTCCGCCGGTGCTGATACCCGCGCTCTGGTGCTCTACTTTGTAATCCGCCCGGTTCTCGATGTCGCTGAACCCGAGCGTACCCGTCTCCAGCTTATTGAGGCTGGCGTCCGCCGTCGAGCCGATAACCGCCCCGTCCAGCTGCGTGTGCTCCCCGACCGTGACGTCAAACCCACCCTTGCCCGCAAAGATGCCGGTCTGCTCCTCCACGCTCTGCCAGTTGCTGTGCATTTTGTCCCGCGAGGCGCTCAGGCTCGCCGAGCCGGTCATCGAGCCGATGTTAAAGCTGCCCCCCGCGCTGACGCTCTGCTGCTTCGAGTCGTAGCGGTCGCTGTCCTGCTCGCTCGCCAGCGTCAGGTTGCGGCCCACGTCCGCCTTCACCCTCTCCCCGCTCACCTGCGCGCCCTGAAGCAGGGTGTCGCGCCCGCTCACCATCATCACCTGGTTCCCCGCGCTCACCTGGGTCTCCGTATGGGTGACGCCGCTGCCCTGCTCGCTGCCCCTGCTCTTGTTGACGCTGGCGGAAATGTTGAAGCCCCAGCCGCCCTGGCCGACCCCGACGCCCACGCCAAGGGTGCCGCCGTGGCTCTCGTTTTTGCCCTCCAGCGACGAGGTGTTCTCCGCCGAAAGCAGGCTGAGGTCCCGGTTCGCCGACAGCAGCACGTCCTTGCCGGCCTGCAGCTGGCTGCCCTGCACCATCAGGTCGCCGTCAGCGCCTTGCACTCCGCTGCCCCGCGCCACCACGCTCAGGTTATCTCCCGCCGTCAGGCTGCTGCCCTGGGCGGTGCGCTGCTCGCTGCGCTGCGTGGAGGCAGAGGACTGTATCCCGGCTCGGCTACCCGGGATATTGTCAGTTTTTTATTGTGAATGAGACATAAATGTTCTCATTACTTAATGTACCTAGATGTTCTTTAGCGTAATCACAGCTTTCGGAAGAAGACGTAAGATTACAATACCAGTCGGCATAGAAATTTCTCATTTCATTGTTTTCATACAGATAAACATCGCCTCCAAGCACTAACCATTTGGCCTCTGCAAATAGAACTAAAGCCTCATTTACCACAGATAAAGGTAATACAGCATCATGAAGCCCATTATTTAACAGACTTTTCCCACAGCGAGAATAAAGCTCTAATATTTTACCAATCATAACATTAACCACTCTTATCTATTTTTTAGGGACAAAGAGGCGATGATTAATGGCCCCATTTGGTTCACGAATGTACTCGAATACACCTTCTTTTCCACGATAGCTTCCCGTTATTTCTAGTTTTAAACGTTCGACTCCGTCGCCGCCTTTAATTACTGATATTTTGCCTTGCTCTGCATAACTATCTACAGATTCTGGGAACGAGTGAAAATCGCCAGAGGAAGCTTGCTGTTTGACTTTATCTGTATAGGTAGTCCCTTTAAAGAAGTCACCAGCACTAATAGAGGTATTTTTGTCAGATGACTCCGAGATATAACCGGTGCCAATATTTTCAACTGGTTTTGGATTAATAAATATTCCGTCATTTTTTCCCGGCTGAGTTTCAGGAGATATAGTAATAATGGGACTATTACTGCCAGCCTGATCCGGCGTGATCAATGAGGTCCCTTTGCTTTCATCCTGTGCCGGGTTAACCAGTTTTCCGCCCGTCAGATCGTCATTCACCGGCACGGTTTCAGTTTTACTGCCTGCTCCGTCAGTGTGTTGCTGCGCTGCAACCACCGCCATCAGTACACAGCTTGCACTTTGCAAACAGGCTGCATCAAGACCCTGCTTAACGGCTTTGGTCAGCGCCAGCGCTGCCTGCTCGTTAGCGCCACCTTTGCCCGCTTCGGCCATTGCCGCTGAGTCCAGCACCGCCTTAGCCTTCATCAGCTCCAGCATGCCCATGCTCATCATATTATTGCTGACTTCGTTCTGTCCTGCCTGCGCGCCCGCGACAGCATCTGCCGTACTGTTTCCGGTAAGGCCGCCCGCGAGGCTTGCAGCAACCGTGCCCAGCGCGACCAGCGTCTGCTTCTGCTCCTCGCTTAGCTGGCTTACCGGCACATTGCCATACAGCGCATTCTTGATGGCTTCCCCCATTGCCGCCGTGGTCGCTGCGCCGGCCGCGCCGGACAGCGCTGAGTTGCCCTGCGCCGCCGCTATCACACCGGCTACGGCGGCATGTGCCATGATGCGGCTAGCTTCATCCGGTGCGGTTTGTTTGATGATCTCAGCCAGGTAAGGCGCCGCCGCACCGCTGGCCGCCTGACCGATATTGCCGCCCGCCAGGCCCTGCACCGCTGCCGTGGCTGCCTGAATGCCCTGCTGGATGGTGCTGCCGGTGCCTAACCCGCTCGCGTTAAACGCCTCGTTATAGAAGTTCTGATAGACCTGGCCGCTGATGTCGCCCGCCTTCGGCTCTTTGTCCGGATGTGCCGCCCGCCATTCAGCTTCCGCCGCCTTCAGCTGGTCCGGCGTAACGCTCTTCATCCGCTCGTTTGCGGCTTTTGTCGCCGCTATCTGCCCCTGGGTTCTGACAATATCCGCCGCCTGGTTCCCAATCTCCCCTATCAGCTGCGCCTCCTGCAGCCGGTTTTGCTCTTTTTCCTTGTCGAATATCGGGGAGAGCGTCTGGTTCGCGTGCTCAACGTCCCGGCTCAGCCCGCTCAAGTCCTGGGCCTGGCTGGCCTGGTCGCGGATAACTATCGCGCCCTCGCTCACCGCCGCCTTCGTGGTCGAGCTGTCGCTGCCGCTGTGGTTCGCCCCCACCAGCAGCCCGTTCGCCATGTTCCCGGCAAACTGACCGCCAATGCTTCCGCCGGTGCTGATGCCCGCGCTCTGGTGCTCTACCTTGTAGTCCGCCCGGTTCTCAATGTCGCTGAACCCCAGCGTGCCCGTCTCCAGCCGGTTTTTGTCCGCCGCGGCGGTGGAGCCGATAAAGTTGTCTATGATGTCAGCATACCACTTTGCCGAATCTTCATAGACCCGGCCCGCCAAGTCGTCCTGAACACGCAACGCCGTGTAAGCCTTTCGTTCAGTTCAATCTGGGTACGCATCTGCGCCACGCAGGCTGTGTCTCCCGCGTTCCAGCATGATTTTACCTTCTGAATGTTCTCCGCTGATTCTTTCAGCCATATCCTTGCGGATATTCTGCTCACAGCCAGAATTTCCATTACATTATTTATACTTATCGGTATATTTCTGGGCGCTTCCCTGACTCAGGAAGTTATTGACCAGCGAGTTTTCCCCCGCCTGCGCCCCGGCCACCGCATCCGCCGAGCTGTCCCTTCCCCGTAGTTGAGAGGTAAAACTGTACGCAGGCACGGCAGAAAACAAGCAAAAATCTCCGGCCCAGAGGCCGGAAAATTTTTAGGTCCATATTTCTTTCCCGTCTGGAGTTAGCCAGACAACTCCAGCTGGACATTTGACTAAAAACCACATGCCATATTCATCTAAATCATCATCTTCTTCATTAGATGGATATGGAGGCCAAGCTGCTTGCAATTTCCCTATTTGTTGTTCAATTGAGTCGCATAAAAAGCTCCCGTTCGCTGCAAGCTTAATTTTTCCACATGCTAGTAAATTCCTTAGAAAATAGAAAAAAACATCTTTCCTGTATAAATAGTTATCAGGCTGATCAGCGCATTCAATGCTTATATGTTGCCATATTGTGCCCATTGATAAACCATAGGCACTTTTATTGACGTTCTCACATATTTCATTGATACCTTTCATTTAAACTTAACCTCCACCCGGCGACCATTATTTATTGATGGGGTCATTAAATCGATTGTCCATTTAGCACCAGTTTGTTGCGCTGATGTTGAGAAATTCCTCAATGTTATAGTACTTCCTGCGTTAGGCCCTTCTGTCACTTTGACCGAATAAATCTCTCCTTTACCCGGAATGACCTTAGTTTCTGGCATTTTTTCTGAACCAGTGAGTTGTTTAAAGTAGGTTATAACATCAGCATCGGTTGCACCTTTAAACACCGGTGCCCCGATGCTTGTTTCTGGCTCTGTAACCATCGTTTTACCATTAATACTTAACTGGAAGTCTTTTGGATGTATGCTGGGATTATTAAACTGAGAAGCAAGATCATCAATTTTTTTCTCTGCCTGCTGCTGCAATACTGTGCCTGAAGGTTTCGCATCTAATTTTGAGCTGTTTTGCGAGTTATGCCCAATTTTCTCTAGAGCTGCTTTCTCTGCATCAACAAGAGCATTATTGCCCTGTTTTACTCCTGGCGTTAGGCCTTCATCAACCGCTTTACCAGCACCAATACCCGCTATTCCTCCGGCTATATACATCGCACCGAGCTGATAGCCTACCGCTGTCCTGGCTGCATCCTCGCTCATACCACTGCGCACATACGCCGCCACCATGCCGTTAAACAGCTCCTGCGTCTGCCTCGCTTCCGTGCTGGTGCCGTTCAGTAACTGCTGGATCTGCTGATAGCCCGCCTGTGTTTCCTTCAGATTCTGGTAACCCAAGTTCTGATACGTGCTCTGCTTATCCAGTGCATCCTGACGGGCTGCACTACAGGCCGCTGCACTGCCGCTCATGCAGGCATTCACCAGGGCTTTACTGGTTTCCGCATCCTTACGATTCAGCGCATCACGCTCCTGCTGCTCCTGTGGTGTCAGGTTCTGCCTGTGGTTCAGCTCCGTCTGACGGCTCTTCTCCGTGCTGCTCAGATAATTATTGACCAGCGAGTTTTTCCCCGCCTGTGCCCCGGACACCGCATCCGCCGTGCTGTCTCCCGCCAGGCCGCCTGCCAGTCCCGCCGCCAGCGTGCCCAGTGCGCTGATGGTCTGCTTCTCCGTTTCCGTCAGCTCGCTGACCTCTTTGCCCGGATAAAGCTGGTTCATTACCAGCTGACCCATCAGCTCTCCGGTCACCGCACCCGCGGCACCCGCCAGCGCTGAGTTACCCGACGCATACGCCGTCACCGCACCCACCACCGCATGGGCTATCGCTTTCGCTTCCTCGTTCCCTTCCGTCAGCACGTGGATTTGTTCCGCCAGATACGGTGCCGCCGCCCCGCTGACCGCCTGACCGATATTGCCACCCGCCAGGCCCTGTATCGCCGCCGTCGCCGCCTGAATGCCCTGCTGGATGGCGCTGCCGGTGCCTAACCCGCTCGCGTTAAACGCCTCGTTATAGAAGGTCTGATAGACCTGGCCGCTGATGTCGCTCGCCTTCGGCTCTTTGTCCGGATGTGCCGCCCGCCATTCGGCTTCCGCCGCCTTCAGCTGGTCCGGCGTAACGCTCTTCATCCGGTCGTTTGCGGCTTTTGTCGCCGCTATCTGCCCCTGGGTTCTGACAATATCCGCCGCCTGGTTCCCAATCTCCCCTATCAGCTGCGCCTCCTGCAGCCGGTTTTGTTCTTTTTCCTTGTCGAATATCGGGGAGAGCGTCTGGTTCGCGTGCTCAACGTCCCGGCTCAGCCCGTTCACGTCCTGGGCCTGGCTGGCCTGGTCGCGGATAACTATCGCCCCCTCGCTCACCGCCGCCTTCGTCGTCGAGCTGTCGCTGCCGCTGTGGTTGGCTCCCACCAGCAGCCCGTTCGCCATGTTTCCGGCAAACTGACTGCCAATGCTTCCGCCGGTGCTGATGCCCGCGCTCTGGTGCTCTACCTTGTAGTCCGCCCGGTTCTCAATGTCGCTGAACCCCAGCGTGCCCGTCTCCAGCCGGTTTTTATCCGCCGAGGCGGTGGAGCCGATAACCGCCCCGTCC
>NZ_DJDN01000076.1:0-404 GCF_002431095.1 Pantoea sp. UBA5923
GTCGGACCGGCTGGCTGCTGTATGGCCGTGAACTGAATAAACAGCAGCTTACCGACTATCAGCACCAGTTAGGCGCGGCGATGGTGATCGTCAGCGCCTGGCGCGTCGATGAGTATCAGGTGGTGCGACTGGCGGGCTCTCTGACGCCGCGCGCCACGAAGCTGGCGCATGACAACGGCCTCGACGTTGCGCCGCTCGGCAAAATTCCGCATCTGAAAACGCCAGGCCTGCTGGTAATGGACATGGACTCCACCGCGATTCAGATCGAGTGCATCGACGAGATCGCCAAACTGGCGGGCAGCGGCGAATTGGTGGCGGAAGTGACCGAACGCGCGATGCGCGGCGAGCTAGACTTCGCCGCCAGCCTGCGCCAGCGCGTAGCGACGCTGAAAGGCGCCGACGCC
>NZ_DJDN01000076.1:600-810 GCF_002431095.1 Pantoea sp. UBA5923
ATATTCTGAAGCAGGTGCGCGACGCGCTGCCGCTGATGCCTGGCCTGACCGAGCTGGTGCAGAAGCTGCAGGCGCTGGGATGGCAGGTCGCCATCGCCTCCGGCGGTTTTACCTATTTCGCGGAATACCTGCGCGACACGCTCCATCTGGCGCACGTCGCCGCTAATGAACTGGAGATGCGCGACGGCAAGCTGACCGGCGAGGTGCTGG
>NZ_DJDN01000076.1:965-1582 GCF_002431095.1 Pantoea sp. UBA5923
AGCTGACCGGCGAGGTGCTGGGACAGATTGTCGATGCGCAATACAAAGCCGACACCCTGAAGAAACTGGCGCAGCGTTTTGATATCGCGCCGGAGCAAACCGTCGCTATCGGCGACGGCGCCAACGACCTGCCGATGATTAAGGCCGCGGCGCTGGGTATCGCTTATCATGCTAAACCAAAAGTGAATGAGCAGACGCAAGTGACTATCCGTCACGCCGATCTGATGGGCGTATTTTGCATCCTCAGCGGCAGCCTGATTCACGAAGAGCGTTAGAGGTACTGATTTGGCCAAAGCGGCAAAACGCGCCTTCGTTTGTAACGAATGCGGCGCAGATTATCCGCGCTGGCAGGGGCAATGCAGCGCCTGTCACGCCTGGAACACCATCACCGAAGTGCGCATTGCAGCGTCGCCAGCGGCGGCGCGCAACGAGCGCCTGAGCGGCTACGCCGGCAGTGCGGGCGTCAGCCGGGTGCAGAAGCTGTCGGAAATCAGCCTGGAGGCGCTGCCGCGCTTCTCTACCGGCTTTAAAGAGTTCGACCGCGTGCTGGGCGGCGGCGTAGTGCCGGGCAGCGCCATTCTGATTGGCGGCAGTCCCGGCGCGGGTAAATCGACGCT
>NZ_DJDN01000076.1:1676-1888 GCF_002431095.1 Pantoea sp. UBA5923
GCGGGTAAATCGACGCTGCTGCTGCAGGTGATGTGTCGTCTGGCGCAGGAGATGAAAACGCTCTATGTGACCGGTGAAGAGTCGCTGCAGCAGGTAGCGATGCGCGCGCATCGTCTCGGCCTGCCGAGCGAAAACCTCAATATGCTGTCGGAAACCAGCATCGAGCAGATCTGCCAGATTGCCGAGCAGGAGCAGCCGAAGCTGATGGTGAT
>NZ_DJDN01000076.1:2143-2968 GCF_002431095.1 Pantoea sp. UBA5923
GCAGCCGAAGCTGATGGTGATCGACTCCATTCAGGTCATGCATATGGCGGATATTCAGTCGTCGCCAGGCAGCGTGGCGCAGGTGCGTGAAACCGCCGCCTATCTGACGCGCTTCGCGAAAACGCGCGGCGTGGCAATAGTCATGGTCGGCCACGTCACCAAAGATGGCTCGCTGGCGGGTCCGAAAGTGCTGGAGCACTGTATCGACTGTTCGGTACTGCTGGACGGCGACGCCGACTCGCGCTTCCGCACGCTGCGCAGCCACAAAAACCGCTTTGGCGCGGTCAATGAACTGGGCGTTTTCGCCATGACCGAGCAGGGGATGCGTGAAGTCAGCAACCCTTCGGCAATCTTTCTGTCGCGCGGCGACGAGATCACCTCCGGCAGCTCCGTAATGGTGGTGTGGGAAGGCACGCGCCCGCTGCTGGTCGAGATTCAGGCGCTGGTGGATCACTCGATGATGGGCAATCCGCGCCGCGTCGCGGTGGGGCTGGAGCAGAACCGCCTGGCGATTCTGCTGGCGGTGCTGCATCGTCACGGCGGCCTGCAGATGGCCGATCAGGATGTTTTCGTTAACGTGGTCGGCGGCGTAAAGGTGACCGAGACCAGCGCCGATCTGGCACTGCTGCTGGCGATGGTGTCGAGCCTGCGCGACCGGCCGCTGCCGCAGGATCTGGTCATCTTCGGCGAAGTGGGGCTGGCGGGCGAAATCCGTCCGGTGCCGAGCGGCCAGGAGCGTATCTCCGAAGCGGCCAAACACGGCTTTAAGCGCGCCATCGTTCCGGCCGGCAACGCGCCGAAGAAAACCATCGACGGCATGAAAGT
>NZ_DJDN01000076.1:3213-3536 GCF_002431095.1 Pantoea sp. UBA5923
AGCGCGAAAAAACTGGCGGACGCGCTGGCGATACTGGATGAGCTTTAACGACTGAGCGGGTACACTCGCAGGCAACTTCAATCCATGCAGGAGGCAGCATGACGTCGTTCGACTATCTGAAAACCGCCATTCGCCAGCAGGGGCATACCCTGCAGCAGGTGGCCGACGCCAGCGGGATGACCAAGGGCTATCTGAGCCAGCTGCTCAACGCCAAAATCAAAAGTCCGAGCGCGCAAAAACTGGAAGCGCTGCATCGCTTTTTGGGTCTGGAGTTTCCACGTCGCGATAAAACCGTCGGCGTGGTGTTCGGCAAGTTTTATCCG
>NZ_DJDN01000076.1:3681-4565 GCF_002431095.1 Pantoea sp. UBA5923
GTGTTCGGCAAGTTTTATCCGCTGCATACCGGCCATATTTACCTGATCCAGCGCGCCTGCAGCCAGGTTGACGAGTTGCATATCATTATGGGGCACGACGAGCCGCGCGATCGCGAGCTGTTCGAGAACAGCGCCATGTCGCAGCAGCCGACCGTCAGCGATCGGCTACGCTGGCTGCTGCAGACCTTCAAGTACCAGAAAAATATTCGGATTCACTCTTTCAATGAAGAGGGCATCGAGCCTTATCCACACGGCTGGGACGTCTGGAGCAAGGGCGTAAAAGCCTTTCTCAGCGATCAGGGCGTTACGCCCGACTGCATCTACACCAGCGAAACCGCGGACGCGGAGATGTATCAACAGCACCTGGGTGTGCGCACCGTACTGGTCGATCCGGCGCGCTCCTTTATGAATATCAGCGGCGCGCAGATCCGTCAGGATCCCTTTCGCTACTGGGAATATATCCCGACTGAGGTTAAGCCCTTTTTCGTGCGCACCGTCGCTGTGCTCGGCGGGGAATCAAGCGGCAAGTCCACGCTGGTCAACAAGCTGGCGAATATCTTCAACACTACCAGCGCCTGGGAGTACGGACGCGACTACGTCTTTTCGCATCTGGGCGGCGACGAGATGGCGCTGCAATATTCCGACTACGACAAGATCGCTCTCGGCCAGGCGCAGTACATCGACTTTGCGGTGAAGTACGCCAATAAAGTCGCCTTTATCGATACCGATTTCATCACCACGCAGGCGTTCTGCCTGAAGTATGAAGGGCGCGAGCATCCCTTTGTGCAGGCGCTGATCGACGAATACCGTTTCGACCTGGTGATCCTGCTGGAGAATAACGTGCCTTGGGTGGCGGACGGCCTGCGCAGCCTGGGCAGCTCAGT
>NZ_DJDN01000076.1:4703-6483 GCF_002431095.1 Pantoea sp. UBA5923
GCGCGAGAATAACGTCTCGTTCGTGCATGTGCGTGAGGATGATTACGATACGCGCTTCCTGCGCTGTATTGAGCTGGTGAAAGAGATGATGGACGGCAAAACGAAATAGCCATTCGTCTGCCGTCCATGAGTAGAGTCGTCCGCGCCTGACAGGCGGCTCTTGCTCAGGCGCAGTGATTAACTGCGCCTGGGCTTTACGCCTGCCGCACCGGCTGACGCCGGCCTTTCAGCATGTTACGCACCGCCGGTTCGGCATATTTTGTGATAGCCAAAGCGATAAAATAGAGCGCGACGGCAATAATAACCGGCATCAGCAGCATTAGCGTCTCGCTCTTGATATACCGATTCGTCTTGATAAGCGTCGCAATCAGCAAATTTTCGTGGATTAAGTAGAAGGCGTAACTGACGAAGCCAACGGCCGTAAAAAAGCGCAGCGAAAGAAAGCGCTCAATCTGCTTTGAGTAAAAACTTGCGATAAAAAACAGCATAACGATGAGCAGCGGCACAAGGCTTATAACGCCGCTATTTTTCACGTAGTAACTGAAGTTAATCAGCAGCGCCAGTACCACCAGCGCATAATGATAGCCCTTGTCGCGCTCATGAAATCTTTCGTAAACCAGACAGCCCACCATAAACCAGGCGTAATGAATAAAACCGAATTTTGATACGATATCAATTAACAGTGGATGTCCCAGCGATTTTAATACCGACGACGCTGACAGCAGCAACATCGGCACGATAAGCGCAGGCAGGCAATATTTTCTCCCGGCGGTAAAGTAAACCACCCCGATAATCAGATAAAACATCGCCTCCACGTACAGCGACCAGAAAGAGCCTGCCATTGAGTGAAGCTCAACGCCGCTAATCTGCGTCAGGGTCTCCGGATTAAAGAACAACAGCCCCGGCAGAAGGTTCTTTGCGTAGGGCGTCATCGCTGACCATTCGGGGAAAAAGCCGTCCGTAAAATAAAGTAGCACGCTAACAGTTAGCATTGCAGGAAACAGGCGCAGCCAGCGTTTTTTCAGGAAGCTAATATAGCTCTCTGACTTATCGAGCGACATAAATATAACAAAACCCGAGATCATGAAAAAAAGCTGTACGCCCACCCAGCCAAAAGAAAACAGGGGAATATGCTGCGTCGCCTGGACAAAAGGTAATAAATCGGGCCAGCGAGCGTAGGCGTGGTAGCCAATGACCAGCAGGATGGCTAAGCCGCGCATCCCGTCCAGATGCGTAATACGTGCGCGCATAATTCCCTCAGTAATAGTGGTATTAAATGTAAAGGCGAATTTACATTAACGAAAAACTGCGATCAATCAGACAAATTCTTAATAATAAATATAAGAAACTAAAGTTATTTACCTTTGTAAGGAAAATAACAGCGCTATTTTCTGGCTTTATAATGATGCAAAATTTGGTGGGGCGTTAAATATTATTATTGATATACAGGCGATTATCGGAGAACTGGAAAGCAAGGTTCCATAAATTTTAATCCCACTATTTAGCAGGAGATAAGATTTTAATTATTATATTAACGAACGCTAATTATAAATAACGGAATAATCTTAACTTCAGAGGGTTGCACAGGTTAAAAAAAAGGGTCATGCATAAGCATGACCCCTTTTTACAACAGCAGACAGCCTGCTGTTTACTTGGTAATACGCTTGTACTTGATACGTTTCGGCTCCAGCGCATCTGCGCCGAGCGTGCGTTTCTTATACTCTTCGTACTCGCTAAAGTTGCCTTCGAAGAACTCCACCTTGCCCTCATCCTGATAGTC
>NZ_DJDN01000040.1:0-10785 GCF_002431095.1 Pantoea sp. UBA5923
CGCTACACCACCGGTCAGGCCTTTTACAGCGAATACAGCCGCTGGTTCGATCGCGGCCATCTTACGCGCCGCAGCGATCCCACCTGGGGTACGGCGGAAGAAGCGGTGCGCGCGAATAAAGATACTTTTCACTTCACCAACTGTTCGCCGCAGCATTTTCGCTTCAACCAGAGCCTGCAGTACTGGCAGGGGGTGGAGCGCTATATCCTTGAGTCGGGCGTGCTGGAGTCGAAGCGTAAGGTTAGCGTGCTGACCGGGCCGGTGCTGAATGACCAGTGGCGACAGTATGCTGAATGGCAGGTGCCCTTGATGTTCTGGAAGGTGGTGCTGCGCATTAACACGGCGGGCAAGCCGCAGGCGACCGCTCTGCTGGTCAGCCAGGCGGATCTGCTGGATGAGCCGCGCCGCGTCCTGCCGCATGCGCAGGATGCGCCTCGGCCTAATGTCGATGAGTACCGCGTTACGGTCAGCGCGCTGGAGAAACTGACCGGCCTGAACTTCGCCGCTTTTCGCGACTGGGAAAGCTGGAAACCGGATGAATCGCTGCTGGCGCAGCCGCTGCCGGCAAAGCTGATTATGACATGGGAAGATTTACTCTAGCCGACGCGCTTGTTGCCGCTTTCAGGCCCGCACAGCCCGCTCTGTGCGGGCTTTTTTCATTTTGTTTCAGATAAATTCGTTGTGCCTTCAACCCGTTACGCTTAGCACTTCACCTTGCGATTCTGTCATGGCTGCTACACTTAGGACTCGAGGCTGATAACGATTCAGCTCCATTAACGACAGTGAAAGAGTCACTAAAAGGAGAGAACGTATGACAGATCGTCCACAACATCCTCAGCAGGCGCAGCAGCAGGAATGGCCCGGCAGCATCCTGAAAATGGATCCAAAACCCGATCATGGTGAAACCAGCTATCAGGGTTCTGGCCGCCTGAAAGGCAAGACCGCCATTATTACCGGCGGTGATTCCGGCATCGGTCGCGCCGTTGCCATCGCCTATGCCCGGGAAGGCGCGGATGTCGTGATCTCCTACCTGGATGAGCATGAAGACGCAAAAGACACGGCGAAGCTGGTGGAAGAGGCGGGCCAGCAGGCGCTGCTGATCGCAGGCGATGTTACCGAAGCGGAGCATTGCCGCAGCATTGTGGCGCAGGCGGCCGAGCGTTTCGGCAAGATCGATATCGTGGTGAATAACGCGGCTTTCCAGATGACGCGTATGTCGCTGGATGAGATTAGCGATGAAGAATTCGATCGCACGATGAAAACCAATCTCTACGCCATGTTCTATATCTGCAAGGCGGCGGTGCCGCATATGCCTTCTGGCGGCTCCATTATCAATACGGCTTCGATCAATGCCGACCAGCCGAAACCGAAGCTGATCGCCTACTCAGCGACCAAAGCCGCCATTGTTAACTTCTCTGGCAGCCTTGCAGCGCTGCTGGCGGAGAAAGGCATTCGCGCCAACGCCGTTGCGCCCGGTCCTATCTGGACGCCGCTGATCCCGTCAACCATGCCGCCTGAACAGGTGGAAAGCTTCGGTGGTGAAGTTCCGCTGCAGCGCATGGGACAGCCTGCCGAACTGGCGCCTGCCTACGTTATGCTGGCCAGCGACGAGGCGAGCTACATTTCTGGCGCAACCATTGCGGTCACAGGCGGTGTCGCGGTTATCTAAACCTGCGTAAGGGAGAAATATGAACGCTTATCCTTTAAAGCTGACTACGCCGCTCGCCACCCATATTTTTGGCGGACAGCGTATCAGAGAGCAGTTGGGAAAAGCGGGTCTGCCTGAGACGCGCATTGCGGAAAGCTGGGAAATCAGTGACGTTGACGGCATGATCGCCAGCGTCACCAACGGCGAGCTGGCGGGTCAGACGCTGCGCCAGCTCACCGAACGCTACCCCGACGAGATGGTCGCGCCCGGCTGGCGCGGCCCGCATTTCCCGCTGCTGAGCAAATTTATCGACGGAACCGGCATGCTGCCGGTTCACCTCCACGCTAACGACGCGCTGGCGCAAAAGCTGGAGCAGCAGCCGAACGGCAAAACCGAAGCCTGGCATATTCTGTGGGCCGCGCCTGATGCGACCTGTCTGCTGGGCGTACGCGACGGCGTAGACAACGCCCGACTGAAGGCGGCACTGCTGGCGCAGGATTACGATGCGGTGATGTACCGGGTGCCGGTAAAAGCGGGCGATACTTTTTACGTGCCAGGCGGCATGCTGCACAGCTTTGGTCCCGACACGCTCATTTATGAAATTGAGCAGACCTCCAATATCCAGCAGCATGCGATGCCGTGGCAGATGGAGGATGGTTCGCGCCTCTCTCAGCAAGAGTGGGAAAAAAATATCGATGCGCTGCTGGAGGAGCTACGGCCAGAGCTGCGCTGCACGCCGCAGCCGGGGCTGACGCTTGAGAAGGGCGGCCTGACGCGGCTCTTCTGCTGTGCTGGCCCTTATTTTGCGCTGGAACGCTGGCGCTTTAGCGAGTCGCAGCGTTTCAGCTTCAGCCGCGCGCGTATTGTGTCCAACACTGGCGAGCCGCTAACGGTAGAAGCGAACGGCGTCAGCGTGACGCTGGGTCGTGCTGAATCGTTGCTGCTGCCCGCCGCGCTGGAAGAGGTGACGCTACACGGCGCTGGCGAGCTGCTGATCGGCTATGTGCCCGATCTGGCAGGCGAAATTGTCGCACCGCTGCGGCAGGCGGGCTATAGCGAGGCAGCTATAGCACAGCTGGGCGACATCAACGGTACCCTGATATAGGAGGTTTTATGCTGCCTTACAGCTTACAGGGAGAGGGCGAAACGACGTTTGTGCTGATGCACTATCTGGGCGGCTCGCACCGCACCTGGTTTCCAGCGCTGCCTTATCTCGATCGTCATTCCCGCTGCGTGGCGTTGGATATGCCGGGCTTTGGCGGCGCAACCGACATTGAAAGTTACGATGTAGCCTCAATGGCGAACCAGGTCGATGAAACTATCCGCCAGCTGCGCCTGGAAAAGGTGATCCTTGTCGGTCACTCTATGACGGGGAAAGTGGCGATGGCGCTTGCCGCCCGACAGCCTGACTATCTGCAACGGCTGGTGCTGGTGGCGCCTTCGCCGCCTGGCCCGCAGCCGATGAGCGAGCAGGATCGCCAGACGCAGGCGGAGTACCAGGGAACGCGTCAGCAGGCGGAAACCTTTGTCGACGGCGCCTGCTCCGCGCCTCTGCCGGATGTGCTGCGCGAGGTAGCGATTGCCGATGCGCAAAGCGCCGCGCCTGCCGCCTTTCGCGCCTGGGCGCTACACGGCAGCCGGGAAGATCTGCGCGAGCAAATCGGCCGCCTTGAGCTGCCCGCCATGATGGTGCTGGGCAGCGAAGACGGTAACGTGCCGGGCGTTGAGGCGCAGCGGGAAGTGATGCGCACTCATTTGCCGCAGGGCGAGGTGGAGATTATCGACGGCGCTGGTCACCTGCTGCCGATGCAGACCCCGCAGGCGCTGGCGGAGCGGATGCTGGCGTTTGCGCGCCGCGAACTCTGAGTCCGTTAGCGGCAAAGTCACCACAGCAAAAAGCCCGCTCAGGTTTCCCTGAGCGGGCTTCTTTAATATGGCTCCTCTGACTGGACTCGAACCAGTGACATACGGATTAACAGTCCGCCGTTCTACCGACTGAACTACAGAGGAATCGTTTCGATGGGGCGCATATTAATGGCCGCGCTCCGGCGTGTCAACAGTGAAAAACACATTAGCATTCAACTGGCTAGCTTTGCAGCAAAGCGATCGCGGATTAAGCGGAATGCGGCGAGTTTTGCGCTAAACGCGGCAGCGGATGCTGACGATAGAACTGGCTCAGATGGCGGTACATCGCCGGGAAGCGTTCATACAGCAGCGCCGGCGCGGTAAAAAAGTATTCGGACAGTACGGCAAAACACTCGGCGGGATCGCTGGCGGCGTAAGGATCGATGGTCGCGGCCTGTTCGCCAACCAGCTCAACCTCATTTTCGATTTCATCCATGGCGGCGCGAAGATCTTTTTCCCACAGAGCGACATCACGCAGCGCCATCACCGGTATGCCGCTGGTGTAGCCGCGACCACGTGCGTCCAGCTTGTGCGCCACTTCGTGGATCACCAGGTTATAGCCGGAGAGATCGAACGCATCCTGAAGGTCGAGCCAGTTGAGCACAATCGGGCCCTGCGTCCAGCTCTGTCCGGCATGAACGGCGGCGGCGTGATGCACCAGGCCCTGTTCATCTTCCCAGCTGTCGGCGACTTCAAAAGGTTCTGGATAGATCAGCACGTCGTGAAAGCCGTCGAGCCACTCCAGCCCCAGCTTCAGCACCGGCAGGCAGAAGAGCAGAGCGATGCGCGCGCTGCGTAATTCATCAAGCTCGACATTCTGCAGCGGCACCAGTTTTTTTTGCTGCAGGAAACGCTGCGCCATGGCGATCAGCGCCTGCTGCTCATCCTCGTCCAGCCAGCTAAATACCGGCTGTGCCAGCCCCTGTTGCCAGGGCAGCTCAACAAAGGAAGCGCGATTATCGTTTTTCCACGGCCATTTAAACATCGCAGTACTCGCTGAAGAATTTCCCTCGCGACCCTGACGCGCCAGAAAAAATGCCAGCATCCGAAACGGTCGCTGGCACCTTGATCTGGCTGCAGGGATGAAAGCTGTCTATTCAACCGTTTAGCATGCAATTTGTCTGTGATTCAGCCCGCAAAGCAGTATTAATTGCGCTCGACGCGCGCAAATTCAATCACCCAGACCCAGGGGTTGACTTCCCAGCTGGTGGCGCCGTACTGCTTCTGCCACGCTTTACGGTAGGCCTCTTTAGGCGATTCCGCATTCATATTCATGGTGAAGAAGTTATTCAGGAAGTGCGAATCGGTCTGCACCCCTTCAGCCATAATGTCATCTTCGCTGATATCCTGGATTTTCTCCGCACGTACGGCGGTGATCTGCAGGTTGATGCGGCTGGCCCAGCGCGGCATATGGATGGCGGTCTGCCAGCCGAACTGATCGGCTTCTGGTCCGCCCTGGGTATGGTGTCCCAGCTCATTGTTGTCGGCGCGGTACTGACAAAATGCGGGCAGGCGGAACGGTGATGGATCGCGTTCATACTCCGCCAGATCGCTTTCGGGCACGATAGGGCCGCGCCAGGTCTCGCGCACCCACAAAATATCGCCCGGCTTGCCATAGGGGCAGTGCTGGCTGATATCGGCCATCGACATCAGCTTATAGCCATGCAGATGGTTAGCGTTAACGTCGAAGGCGTGTACGCCTTCATGATGATCCTGACCCGGTCCGAAAGTCTGCGTTTTCATGATGCGCCGGGTCTGGGTTTGCTGGCCAACCAGCAGGGCGCGAACCCGCTGTTCGGAAAAAAGAATCGGCCGTTCTTTCATGGATTACCTCTGAATATAAATAGAGCCCGGTTGACACACATTCAATCGCTGTCCTGCGCCTGCGCTCAGCCGTGATGAATTTACATCAATCTGCTTAACAATTTGTCGCCTTACAGTAACGGCAACACAACGATTTGCCTTTAGGAAAAAGCGAAAATGCAAAAAACGCACCAGACCGAGTCTACTAAGTGGTCCCTTACCTGGTATAACCCGAATACAGTACGTTATATCGGGCGTTTTTGAAACCTTTTCAGATTCTTTAACCTTCACAAAGCGCAGATATACTGATTCATTCTGGAAGATGCCGCCGCTGGTTCTGTCCACAGAGAGGGAAGTGACGAGGCGGTTTTGCTCAATATTAATAAGATTTGCTTAAGATAATTGATATGGGTTAATGCTGAAAGTTTGTTAAAAACTGGGATAGCGCTTGAATTAGCGCTATAACACGATCCTGGTCTCATTTTTTTTCGAAACCGGTTTTATCACAGCGAATTAAAACCACCCTGTGTCAAAAATTTGTCATCAGCTACTCGGTAAGATGACGTCCCACTGCGTACGGTCTGATGTTAAGACCGATACCCAAACATTAACAGGGAGATAAGCCATGTCGCTCTCACTCTGGCAAACGCGCTTCGAAAGCTGGTTTCAGATTAACTGGGTTCATGATGACAAGGCGCATGATATTGCCCATTTGCGCCGCGTCTGGATGAGTGCCCAACGCATTATGGCAGGCAGCGATGCCAGCCCGCTGGTGGTTCTGACCGCCTGCTATTTTCACGACGTGGTGAACCTGCCGAAAAATCATCCCGAACGCCATCTGGCTTCTACCTATGCCGCAGAAGAGACCGCGCGCATTTTGACGCAGGATTTCCCCGACTTTCCCGCTGCGCTGATCCCCGCGGTAAGCCACGCGGTGAAAGCGCACAGCTTTAGCGCCGCCATTACGCCGGAAACCCTGGAGGCGAAAATCGTTCAGGACGCCGATCGTCTCGAATCGCTGGGCGCGATTGGCCTGGCGCGCGTGTTCTACACGGCCGGCGCGCTGAATCGTCCGCTGTTTGACAGTGACGATCCGCTCGGCAAAATGCGCGAGCTTAACGATGTAAACTGGACGCTCGATCACTTCCAGAAGAAGCTGCTGCGGCTGCCGGATACGATGCAAACCGAGGCGGGCAGGGCGCTGGCGCAGCATAATGCGGATTTTCTGGTGGGCTATATGGCCAAGCTGTGCGCAGAGCTACAGGGCAACCTCACCAGCATCGACGAATCGGTGCTGCGCGATTTTAGCCCTATACGCGCCTAATATTAAATTTTTATGACAGTCTGTTAAACGTTAGTGACTTCCGCTACGTTGTGGATAAATAACGAAGGGAGTAACGGAATGACTGATACGGTAAATTTGACGATTAAGATTGATCCGGCGCTGAAGGAGCAGATTAAACAGCTGGCGCTGGAAAATCAGATCTCAATGAGTCAGGAGATTGTTCAGCGTCTGCAGGAGAGCCTGCTGCCGCCCACCGCATCGGCGGTAGATAACCAGGATACGGCAGAGACCGCATCAAACGCGTTCTCCGCGGATGAGGTCAAGCAGCTACGCGCTCTGCTGAAGAAACAGAGCAAGAAAAAGAAATAAATAAAACCCGTCGCAAGACGGGTTTTTTTATGGGCGCTCATCAGGCATATCAGATGCGGAACTGCTGCACGCTCTGGGCCAGTCGCGCCGCCTGCTGCTGAAGCGTATCAGCCGCGCGCTGCTGCTGCGTGCTGAGTCCGGTGCTGGCCTGCAGCGTCTCATCCAGCTTATGGACCTCAGCGGCGATATGGCTGACCCGCTTGCTTTGCGCCGTTGCGTTCTGCTGAAGCGCCTGAAGCTGTCCGGCGATAGCGGCCACGGCGCCGCTAATGGTCTGGAACAGCTTCTCCAGCACTTTAACCTTGTTAAAACCCTCCGTGACATGCTGTTGCGTATGCTGAATCAGACCGTCAATGCGCTGCGTCGAACCGCTGCTCTGGCTGGATAGCATGCCGATCTCTTTCGCCACCACGGAAAAGCTGCGGCCGTAAACCCCGGCGTGCGCCGATTCAATCGCCGCGTTAAGCGCCAGCAGGCGCGTTTGCAGCGACAGACTCTCCAGCATCTCCACGATACCGGCGATATCCCCTGAGGCGTCGACAATCTGACGCATCTGCGCCTCCATCTCATCCACCCGCGAAACGCACTGCTGCATCAGCGTATCGGCGTCATAGGCCTGCTGCGTCGCCTGTTGCGACACCTGCGCACTGGTTTCCACCTCTTCCGCGACGCGTCGCAGCCGCTGAGACAGATGGGTAAAGCTGGCGTTCTGCGCCTGATGCTGCTCGCTGACGCGTGCGTTATGCTGCTGCATCTCGCCCGCGCCTGCCGCCACGCTGGCGGCGATGGTATTGATCTCATGCACGATATGGCACAGTCCCTGACGCATCTCCGCCATGGCACTGAACAGCTGCTGCGTCTCACGCGCCTGTAAGCGTCCGGCGGCGGGGGGCGACAGCAGATCGCCGGTTGCTATTTGCTGCAGCTGACGGCTGGCGTGACGCAGCGGCGTAATTACGCCGCGCGCCAGCAGCGCGCCGCCGATAATCAGCAGCGAGAAAAGCAGCGCGCTGACGATAAGCGACAGGTTGCGGCTGTGGGTCATGCTCTCCAGCGTGCGGTGATTTACCGCGCCAAGCTCTTTGTTTGCCGCGTCGATTTCAGCGAACCAGGCGTCGTTGAACTGCTGCTGATAGGCCTGCATCGGCACCATAAAAAAGGCGTCAATCTGGTTATCCTTTAACCCTTTCAGCTGTTCTTCCAGCCCTTGCGCCAGCAGGGTAAAGCCCTGCGCCAGCGGGCTGTTGTCAGCGGCGTGATAGCGGGCGAAAAGCGTTTTCGCCTGCTGCAGCGACGCGCTGGCGCTGTCGGCCAGGCTTTTCCAGCTGTCCACCGAGCCGCTCTGCTGGTCCTGCATCAGATAGATACCCGCGCGATGGCTGTCGTCGCTGGCGGTCAGCAGTTCGATACGCGCTTTATCAAGCAGGGCCAGCCTTTCCCGCAGTTCCGCGGTTTGCGCCAGCGCGCTTTGTGTATGATTGACCTGCGCGGTAAGCAGCGTAACGCCCAGCGCCTGCAGCAGGCAGAACAGGATAACAAACAGGGTGAAATTGCCGCGCAGACTGCTGAGCCAGCCGGGAAGCCCCGGCTTACGCAGACGAAAACGGCGATTAAGAAGAGTGATGGTGGACATAGCGCAACCCGAAAATAAAAGCGAGTATTCGCCGGTTGCGTGACAACTTTGTGACAGAGGGCGCATTGCTGGAAAAACAGCATAATGCGCGTTACTAAGCGAAACTTTGGCCCTGTTATGCGTTATTTAACTGCCTGATAATGGGGAGCAGCAGCTGTGCTACGGCGGCGAAAACCGGCACCACGACCGAGTTGCCGAACTGCTTATAGGCCTGCGTATCGGAAACCGGAATGCGGAACTGATGCTCGCCTGGCGCTTCGAAGCCCATCAGGCGCGCGCATTCGCGCGGCGAGAGGCGACGCGGCCGACGCGCCATATTCTCCGCATTGCTGAAATCCGCTTCGCCCAGCGCCTGATCCCAGCCGCGATCGATGAGGATTTCCGAACCATCTTTATAATAGCGAGCCGACAGGGTGCGTACGCAGACGTCAGCTTTACGCGGATCGTTCAGCCCAAAGCCAAAGCCGTTGCCTTTCGCTTTGTGTTTTCTGGCGTAGTCGTAGAGGTAGCGCCACAGCTGCGCGGAAAGAATATATTTCTCCTCCGGCTCGGGTTCCAGCAGGCTTTGCAGGCTCGGCACCGCGGACGGATAGTGCTGCTCAATCTGACGCAGCGACAGCGCTTTGCTGAACGGATAGTCGCGGCGGATGCCGACCAGCACGATGCGCTCGCGGTGCTGGGGCAGGAAGTGGCGCGCGTCGATAATTTTCGCATCCGGCGCGTCGGCATCGGCATCGGCCACGTCGTAACCCAGCTCATCCAGCGTCGCCATAATGACGGCGAAGGTGCGGCCTTGATCGTGGCTTTTCAGGTTTTTGACGTTCTCAAGCACAAAGATCGGCGGCTTTTTGGCGGCGATAATACGCGCCACGTCGAAAAACAGCGTACCCTGGGCTTCGCATTCGAAGCCATGCGCGCGCCCCAGCGCATTCTTTTTGCTCACACCCGCCAGCGAAAAGGGCTGGCAGGGAAAACCGGCCAGCAGCACCTGATGATCGGGGATCTCCGCGTCGATATGGCGATAGATGGCCGCCTCGTCGCGCAGGCCTGCGGGCTGGGTGATGTGCCGAATATCGGTGTTGAAGCGGTGCTCCTGCGGATCGCTGTAGTGATTTGCCTTGTAGGTACGCACCGCCTCTTTATTCCACTCGCTGGTGAAGACGCATTTTCCGCCGATGGCGTCGAAACCGCGCCGGATGCCGCCAATGCCCGCGAAAAGATCGATAAAACGAAACTGCGGGTTGTCGTAATGGGCGGGACGCGCAGGCAGCAGGCTGCGCAACAGCGCTAATTCGCCTTCGCTCAGCGGCGGCAATGCGCTTTTGTTTTGCCGCAGACGCGTCAGCTGCTGCGGCGTCCAGTCGCGGAAGCCCACCTGATGGAATTTTGCCGCTAAATCGCGCGCGGCATAAATCGCCAGCACCTGGCGCATCAGGTCAGCGGTTTCGCTATCGGGAGAGAGCAGGGGAGAAGCGGGTTCCGTCATTGCGGTGGCGTCATCGGCAAGCATGCATTTTTCCTTAACTGTGAACGGGCTATGCTAACACTCCTCTGGCTTCGAAGAAATTGGCGGTCGATGCCTAAAGGCCGCCTGCATGACGCATCGTCGGGATTTTACCCGCCGGTCGCCGCCTCGTTAACCGCAGCGGAGGCTTTCGCTTTTATTGAGTCCGACTAAAGTTGATAGATAGGGCAAAAAGGAGACGCCATGGCCGATGTACACTCCAGCACGACCCGCAGCAAAAATATGCGTGCGATACGCCAGCAGGATACCGCCATCGAACTGCGGGTGGCGCAGCTGTTAAAGGATCGCGGCTTTGCTTACCGCGTTCAGGATAAAAACCTGCCAGGCCGTCCCGATTTCGTTTTGCTGGAGCAGCAGGCGATTATCTTTGTTCACGGCTGTTTCTGGCATCACCACAACTGCTATCTCTTTAAGGTGCCGGCGACGCGCACAGAATTTTGGGTCGGCAAAATCAACAGTAACGTTGAACGCGACAACCGCTATGTCCGGCAGCTGCAGGAGAGCGGCTGGAAGGTGCTGATTATCTGGGAGTGCGCGCTGCGCAATAAGCTGCGGCTAAGCGACAGCGATCTTCAGGAGCGACTGGAGGAGTGGCTGCTGGCGATGGACCAGAGCGC
>NZ_DJDN01000040.1:10921-44466 GCF_002431095.1 Pantoea sp. UBA5923
CTTCGCCGGGTTAGATTTCGCCTTCCCCCGCGAGCAGGAGTTCTGGATGAGCAGTATTAAACTGACGGTAAAACGCCTCTATCAGCTGCGCGACGAGCGCATGGTTAATGCTCATGCGACGGCGCGCGTCTATGTCGGCGACACGCTGGTCGCGACGGAGGAGATTACCGGCATGACGGAAAGCCCGGTCAGCAAATACCTGCATGCAGGCGAGCTGTCAGGCGCGGTCCGCGTAGAGTGGGAGTGCGACGGCATCGCTGAGATAACCGCCGCGACGCTGGAGCGCTGTCCCTGTTGTCAACATAACGAACCGGAATAAGGAAGAAATTTTGGCTGGATCCAGCTTACTGACTTTATTAGATGATATTGCAACACTTCTGGATGATATCTCCGTCATGGGTAAAGTGGCGGCAAAAAAAACCGTTGGCGTGCTGGGCGACGATCTGTCGCTGAACGCGCAGCAGGTAACGGGCGTAAAGGCCAATCGCGAACTGCCGGTTGTGTGGGGTGTCGCGAAGGGCTCATTTCTTAATAAACTGATCCTGGTGCCACTGGCGCTGCTGATTTCCGCTTTCGCACCCTGGCTTATTACGCCGCTGCTGATGATTGGCGGTGCCTACCTCTGCTATGAAGGGGTCGAAAAGGTGCTGCACAGTTTGCAGCACGATAAGCAGGAGAAAAGCCCCGAGGCGCGCCAGCAGCGGCTGGATAAACTGGCGCAGCAGGACCCGCGCGAGTTTGAAAAGAATAAGGTCAAAGGCGCTGTGCGTACCGACTTTATTCTCTCTGCGGAGATTGTCGCCATTACGCTCGGCATCGTTTCTGACGCTCCGCTGCTGAACCAGGTATTGATCCTTGCTGGTATCGCCATTCTGGTGACTATCGGCGTGTACGGCATCGTCGCCGCTATCGTGAAAATCGACGATCTCGGCTACTGGCTGAATGAGAAGTCTTCGGCAATCGCACAGGGCGTCGGCCGTTTTCTGCTTGGATTCGCCCCCTGGCTGATGAAAATTCTCACGGTGGTCGGCACCCTGGCGATGTTTCTGGTCGGCGGCGGCATTATCGTGCATGGCCTCGCGCCGCTGCATCATCTGATTGAGGCAATTACCGGCGATATGAACGGGCTGGTGGCCAGCCTGCTCAGCAACGGCGCTAACCTGGTGCTCGGTTTTATCGTTGGGTCGATTGTGCTGTTGGCGGTGAATCTGATTGCTAAACTGCGCGGTAAATCGGTATAAAGCGCACTGCCATATGATGTGAAGTCTGAAGAGGAGACGCGATGAACGACGATATGTTTGAATTTGATATTGATGCCCAGCTGGAGCAGGCTGAAGCCAGGGCGGCGGAAAAGGTCAATGAAGTGCCGGACGATGCAGGCGACGAAGCGGATTGCGAAGGCTGCAAAATCTGATTTCAGCTCCTTCAGATGTTAAAAGCGGATAATAATTTTTATCCGCTTTTTTTATTTTCAACATTTCTTACTGCTTTACTCTGAATTTACGCTTTTTTGCCCGCCTTAACAGGCAGGCTATCCGGATGGCTGCTATAGATAGAAAGGTTCTGTTAACGGTCAAAAGGAGAAGGAAATGAGCTTTATGATTAGCGATGAAGTTCAGCATAAAGAGGGCGGCCCCGCCATGGTTGTGACTGGCTATGCCAGCGGAATGGTAGAGTGCCGCTGGTATGACGGCTACGCAGTGCGCCGCGAAGCCTTTCATCAGGATGAGCTTAGCCACTCTGTCCCTGAATCACAGCTCGCCAGCTAAGCCCCATTCAACGGGGATGCTTTGTTCATCCCCCGTGACTTCCCGCATTTTCTGATCCACCACGCCTGTTATAATCGCCCGATGTTAGTTATTCGGAGCATCGTTGCTGATGGTTGTTTTGCCGCTCTCCGTCCGAACGTTACGTCCCGAGCTGCGTGTTCACCTCTTGTTTTTAGCGGTCTTGCTGTTCTCCTTTTTTCTGACCCTGCGCGAGCTTTACACCCTGCATGCGAACTATGAAGACAGGCAGCGCGCCGCGCTGGCAGATATGCAGAACGGGCTGGAAAGCCAGTTTCAGGAGAGCATTGACGGGCTAATCTACTATCGCCGCATGTTCACTTACGCGCTGTCGCATCCGCTCGACGCCGATCACGGACGCCGCGCGCTGGCGGAGTTTAATCAGCTGCGCCGCCAGCCCGCCTGGCAGCTGCGGCTCAATATGCCGCGCAGCATGCCGATAAACGGCGTTGGTGACAGCGAGCTGGCGCAGGATAATCTGCTGCAACGCGATGCGGCGCGACTTAACGGCGAGCTGCTCGCGGCGCTGGAGTTCAGCTTTATTATGCAGTTCAGCGATGCGGAGGCCGATTTCCATTCGCGCTTCTGGTACACCTCGCGCGCCGGTTTTTTTATCAGTTCGCGTCCGCCGCAGAGCCTGTCCGCCATTTCCGCCAGCTATGCCACCGTCGTATCGCGTCCCTGGTTTCGCGCCATCTCGGCCCTGGCTTCTTCTCAGCAGCTGCGCTGGTCTGGCGTCTATCAGGGCGCGAACGATGAGGGTGCCATGCTTACGGTCAGCACACCTGTCTTCAGCAACGGCTACTGGTATGGCGTGCTGTCGATGGATTTTAGCCAGCAGCGTATCGCCAGGCTGCTGGGCAGCATGCGCCATAGTGCGTTGCAGGGGAGCGTGATGCTGCTGGATAAAGCGCAACAGCCCCTGGCGTCGCTTAACGCATCGGACGGTAAAGCGCTGAGCAGCAGTGCGCAACAGCGGCTCTACGCCCAAATGGCGCGTCAGCCGCAGGGCGCGCTGCGGCTGGAGAATCAGTTTATCAGCTGGCGCAGGCTGAAAAACGTGGACGGCTACCTGCTGAATCAGCAAACGCTGGCGCAGGGGCTGCGGCAGGATTTAGGGCATGCCATGCTGTTTATGCTTGCGATGTGGCTGCTGTTCGTACTCCTGCTGCTGGTGGCGCATCAGGTTATCGTTCGTCTGGTGCGGCGGCTGAGCCAGCTCTCTGCCCGGCTGGAGTGGCGCGCCAGCTACGATGGCCTGACGCGTCTGCTTAACCGCAGCGCCTTTTTTGAGCGCTTTGAGGAGGAGACGGCACGCTGCCAGCAGCTCAATGCGCCGCTCTCGGTGATTCAGCTCGATATCGATCACTTTAAATCCGTCAATGACACCTGGGGCCATCAGGCGGGCGACCAGGCGCTGATGCGCGTCGCCGCGATTATCGCTCAGGCGTTGCGTAAAGAGGATCTGGCCGGGCGCGTGGGCGGCGAGGAGTTCTGCGTGGTGCTGCCTGACACCGGGCTGGCAGATGCGCAAAAGGTGGCGGAGCGTATGCGACAGCGGCTGGCGGCCAAAACCATTCTGGTGAATGCCAGCCGCTGCTTTAGCGTGACGCTCTCCGCGGGTGTCGCCAGCAGCGAAGAGCAGGGGGATTACCAGGCGACGCGCTTACAGGCGGAAGCGGACCGCCGACTCTATCTGGCAAAAAGTCAGGGCCGCAACCGCGTGGTGGCTGAAGGTTAAACCTTACCGTCGTTGTCCTCTTCCACCGCCTGGTAGATACGCTGCAAAATATCGGGGAAGGCGGACTGAACGCGGCTCCAGCTGGGAATAAACGGCTTGTCGTTAGGGCGCTCGATAAAGGCCTGTCCCGCTTCCAGAATCGACTGGGTAAACATTTCCACCGCCGCCTCTTCGGTGTGCTGATCGAACTTCAGGCCGTTCATCGCCGCCTCATGGTTGTAGATCTCCATCATATCGAGCGCGTTGCGGTAGTAGGTCGCCTTCAGCACGCGAAAGGAGTCGCTGGTGAGCGGCACGCCCATCGTCGCCAGTTTGCGCAGCAGCGACTGCACAATATCGCTGCTCATACGCTTCAGGCCGCCGGTGCCATCATCTTCCGCCAGCGGCTGATGCTTGTGGTCATAGTTGTCGGCGATCTCCACCTGGCAGGTCTGGCGCGTGGTGTAGTTGCGGTAAATTTCCGACAGCACGCCAATCTCCAGCCCCCAGTCGCCGGGAATTTTAATGCCGTTAAGCACATGGGTGCGCATGGCGAATTCGCCCGACAGCGGATAGCGAAAGCTGGCCAGGTAGTCGAGATATTCGGAGTGGCCATAGACCTTTTGCAGCGAGCGCAGCAGCGGACCCACCAGCAAACGTCCAACGCGGCCATTAAGCTTGCCGTCGGCGACGCGCGCGTAAAAGCCTTTGCAGAACTCATACTGGAACGCCGGATTCGCCAGCGGGTAGAGCAGGCGCGCCAGCATGCCGCGTTCATAAGTGACGATATCGCAGTCGTGCAGCGCCACGCACTGGGTGCGATCCGAGGCGAGCGTAAAGCCGGTGCAGAACCAGACGTTGCGTCCTTTGCCCGGCTGGGAGGGAGACAGCCCCTCTTTATCCAGCTCGGCATCAATTGCCTTCAGGCGCGGGCCATCATTCCATAAAATGCGGTGGCGCTGCGGCAGGCGCGAGAAAAATTCGCGCGCGTAGAGAAACTGATCGCGGTCGGCGCGATCGAGGCCAATCACGATCTCGTCAAGATAGGGCACTTTAGCCAGCTCATCGACGATATGTCCCAGCGCCGGCCCTTCCAGCTCAGAAAAGAGCGACGGCAGAATCAGCCCCATTTTGCGTTTGCGCGCGAAGCGCACCATCTCTTTTTCCAGCGACTCTACGCTGCGGTCGGTCAGATTATGGAAATTGGTAATCACGCCATTCTGATAAAAATCACTCATCGCGCTATCCTTTTGATAAACAGTGGGTGCGGCTTAATCTGGCTGGCTCAGAAAATAATCAAGACCTTCTTTCCAGCCTTCGGGGCCGTAATGCGCCGTATGGTAGATCTGCTGCGCGTCTTGCCGGGTCAGCGAGACTGGCGTTTTGCTGTAGCCTTTGATCACGACGGCGTAATCAACCGCATCGAGCATGGGTGCATCGTTGGGGCCATCGCCAAGGCCGATAGTGGTGGGAACATGGTCATACTGGCCGA
Organism: Pantoea sp. UBA5923; assembly: GCF_002431095.1. NCBI lineage: Bacteria > Pseudomonadati > Pseudomonadota > Gammaproteobacteria > Enterobacterales > Erwiniaceae > Pantoea > Pantoea sp. UBA5923. The sequence continues at coordinate 15,921 of NZ_DJDN01000040.1, forward strand.
GCAGCCAGCGCAGCGCTTCGCCTTTGCCGCTGCCTGTCGGCATTACATGCCAGAAGCGGCCGCCCTGCGTCAGCTGGAGCTGATGCTGCGCCAGCGCGGCGCGAAACGCCTCCAGCTTCTCTTCATCGTCGCGCCAGACAATCACTTCCGACGCCTCTCGCTGGCGCGCCAGCGTGGCTTCTCCTTCGGCAAGGCCAGTCATCGCCGCAACCTCAGCATTGCTGAAATTACAGAAGCCCTGAAAACGAAAGCGCGACTGCAACGTGCTGAGCGTCTGACAGAGCGCATCGTAGCCGGGGCTTTCGGGGGGAACGCGCACGCGCCGTTGTGCTGACATCTGCACCAGCGCGCCATTTTCAGCAATAAAGGGGATGCCTGTCAGGCCTATCCGCTTTTGCAGCGGCACAATTTCAGCGGCGGTTTTACTGGAGCAGATCACCACCGGCACCTGATTACGCTGTAGCTCGGCCAGCCACTCTGCGGCAGCGTCCCAGCGGTAGGTATGATGATCGAGCAGGGAACCATCCAGATCGGTAATGACTAACAGCGGCTGTTGCAAACTGGGCATAGCAGGCTCCTTGCGACATTAACTGGCGGATTTTCAGTATTATAGTTGATGAACGATTGCGCCTTCTTTTCGCCCGTCGCGCGCTACTTCCAGGATAATTCTTAAATCGAAGCGGATAAGCGAGGCGGGATGCACAAAGAGTGCATGGTCGAGAGCCGCTAAATTCAGGCTGTTCCCGGTAACTTCCCCGTCTTTTTAGCGGAAAAGGTTACAGGCTTGTGCACAGAGAGTGCTTGTCTTAACGCAGGGCAGGCGTACCCTGCTGAGGTGTCAAGAATTTCCTGGTGTAACGAATTAATTGAATATTTACCTGGCGCTCCCTGCCGGGTATTTTTTTGCCGCGCGGTTAGCGGTTCAATTCATTACAGGTGCAGTCGCGAATATCCAGTTCGTACTCATCCGCCAGCTCAATACTGCTTCCCCAGGCTCTGCCGCCGGTGCTGAGGTGACGGCTGTTATCCGCCTCCGGAAAAGAGTGAGGCATTTCCTGCGCTTTGCCCGGCAGGCTTTCCAGCAGCGACTCCACGTCGGGTTTGTCGTCGTGCTGAAGATCGGTACCGCTTGCGTTTGTCTGTGCCATTATCGCTCTCCTTTTTAACAAAGGATTTACAGGCTTTCTCCGACCACGGATCGCGGCGGATCGACTAAGTATAGCTGGCGGGCAAGGTTGTCGAAGGAATCCTTGAAGGAGAGTAAGGCAGGCAAAAAAAAGCCCGCGCTGCGCGGGCAAAATCCTTGTTACTTTTAGGTTGACTGCCCCTTTGGGGTGGGGCAGTGAGGAAAGTGTAAAAGGTAGCCGTGTCAGAAGTCTTGTTGCGAAACGTAAAGAAAGCGAAAAGTTACGCGCTTACTTAAATTTACCTGGTTTTTCCTTTTTAATCAGCCACATCGTCTATAGTTAGCAGCAAAGTAAAAAACTGACGCGACAAGGAGAGACCATGGATTTGTTACGCATCATTATCGCTATTATTTTGCCGCCGCTGGGCGTATTTATGCAGGTCGGTTTTGGCGGCGCATTCTGGCTCAATATTTTACTGACGCTGTGCGGCTATATTCCCGGCATCATCCATGCGGTTTGGGTAATTGCGCGTCGCTGAGGCAGGCCTCTTCGTTTACACTGATGCCAGGAAAATCATCAGGAGCAACGTGCATGAAGGTCAATGACCGCGTAACCGTGAAAACCGACGGCGGCCCGCGCCGCGTCGGCACTATTCTTGCCATAGAACCCTTTAATGAAGGCGTCATGTATCTGGTGGCGCTGGAAGATTATCCGTTGGGCATCTGGTTTTTTAATGAGGGCGATCATCCGGAAGGGGTATTTGTGGAGCCTTACCAGGAGAATTAAAAGGCTATTTACGCACCATCCCTTCTGACAGCAGGAAATAATAAGGCGCCCGCAGGCGCCTTATTTAATGCTTAATCTGTCTTATTCAAAACGCATTTTACTGCCTGGCGGCGTCAGAATGTTTCCCAGTTGTCATTGCCTGGAGCCGCCAGCGCCGGACGCGGGGAGGCGAGCGGCGATTTCAGCGCGGGCGAGGCAGAAGCGGATGAAGTGGCCGGACGCGCGGGCGTATCCTGCAGGCGGAAGGCGGCGACCGCCTGGGTCAGCTTGCCTGCCTGATCCTCCAGCGACGCGGCCGCTGCCGAAGCTTCTTCCACCAGCGAGGCGTTCTGCTGCGTAACGTTATCCATCTCGGTCACCGCCTGGCTTACCTGCTGAATGCCACGGCTCTGCTCATCCGAGGCGGCGGCGATTTCCGACATAATATCGGTGACGCGGCGTACCGCCTCAACGATCTCGCCCATGGTTTCGCCCGCTTCGCCCACCTGATGCGAACCGTCTTTAATCAAATTGACCGACTCCGCAATCAGCGACTCAATCTCTTTAGCCGCCTGGGCGCTGCGCTGCGCCAGGCTGCGCACCTCGCTTGCCACTACCGCGAAGCCGCGACCCTGCTCACCGGCGCGCGCCGCTTCCACCGCGGCGTTCAGCGCCAGGATATTGGTCTGGAAGGCGATGCTGTTAATGACGTTGGTGATTTCGGCGATTTTCTTCGAGCTGCCGGAGATATTGGTCATGGTTTTAACCACGCCGTTAACCAGTTCGCCGCCGCTGCGCGCTTTGCCAGAGGCGTCTGCCGCCAGCTGGCTGGCGTGGTGGGCGTTCTCGGCGTTCTGCTTCACCGTCGCGGTCAGCTGCTCCATGCTGGCGGCGGTTTGCTCCAGCGCGGCAGCCTGCTGCTCGGTACGGGAGGAGAGATCGGTATTGCCGGCTGTGATCTCGCCGGATCCCTGATAGATGGCCACTGCGCCTTCGCGCACCGTACCGACGGTTTTCACCAGCGAATCCTGCATCAGCTGCAGATTATGCAGCAGCGTGCCAATTTCGCTGCGACCGTGTGGTTCCGGCGGCGCGGTAAGATCGCCCTGAGCGATGCGCTCTATGCGCGTGACCGACTGACGCAGCGGATTGATCACGACGCGACGCAGGAAGACAAAAGTCACCAGCGTCAGCAGCAAGGCGGCGACGAAAGCGACCGCCATGGCAATAAAGCCGATGCGCGACTGATGCTCAGCCTTAGCGTTAATGGCGTCAGCGCGCTGGGTGCGGAGTTTGATGGCCTGCAGCAGCACCTCGTTATAGGCATTGTCGAGTTTACGCGTGACGTCGGTCTCCTGCGCAATAATGCCTTCAAAGCTGCCCTGCTTGCCGGCGTTGATCATCGGCTTTACGCCCTTCTCAACATAGTCGTTGAAACGCGCCGTTAACGGCCCGTCGAGCGCGATATCTTCCGGGGTTTTGATTTTGCGGTTCTGATAGACCCTGAAGCCCTCCTGCGCCTGCTGAATACGCTTCTCGGTAGCGGCGATGCTGGCTTTGAACTCATCCATTTCGCCGATGCGGGCGGCGGCGCCAGCCTGAATAATCGTCAGTCGTGCGGTGCGCAGATGGTTTGAACTATTGGAGATCCCCATACGCACCTGGATCTCATCGGTGGCGTCCCGCAGCGACTGGTTGCTCTGAACCAGAAAGTAGCTGGCAAGGGCGATACAGAGGGCGAACAGCAGCAGAATGCCGCCAAAAATCATACTAAAGAGCGGCACCAGGCGCAGGTTGCGCCACAGGCCAACCTTGAACGGCGTAGAAGAAGCTAGTGAGGTGTTCATATCCTTGATCTCATGTCGGGGGTATGAGGCTAACATCGGCAGAGAAAGGAAAAGGGTGAGGGGAGGGAATGAGATCTGGCTCGCAAAAATGGCGAAAAAAAACCGGCCTGGTTAGCCGGTTCTTTCGCTGATTAACTATCTCACATTGACATAAATGCCTGAGGTCACATTATCGGTTAAGCGCACCACATGGTAGATAACCTGTTTATTATGGGTTTTGATCTTGCGCTTAATATTGCCTTTATGTGACGAAACGGTTTTGGCTTTAATTTGCATCTTGTCTGAAATTTGAATGGTGTCATGACCTGACATCCACATTTTCAGCATATTAGACTCAGTCTGACTTAATGTCAGCGGGTGCACATCCAGTCCTGAAGAAATACGGGTAGATGCGTTGAGTTTTTTCTGCAAATAAGTGCTGAGTAAAGAGTCCAGCGTCGTCGTTTTTATCGATTTTGACGTAATAATCAGGTTCTTACGAACGTAGAGGTATTCCTCAAAATGGATATTAGAAATCGCCATAAAGATAAAAAACAGTGTTTCAGGATGCTGCATAATAATGTTTCGGATGCGGTCGCTGGAATCCGATTCATGAATAAAACATTCTTCGTTAATAAACACTACGCCAGGTTTTAACTGCTCGCAGCGCTGCTGTAATTGCTCAATATCGGAGACGGAAAAGATGTTTTTCTTTTTGACTCCCTTACAGGACATGTAGTCCGATAATCCCAGGCGTGTGTAGTTGCATGAATCCATAATAATCGTTGGCATGTTTAGCGACCCTCACCAATTTGTTATCCGTTTAAATCAACGATGAATTACGCGTTGCGGTACGAGAGAGATTTCTAAGACACTTTTTTATTCTGCTCAGCAGTCTGGCGACAGGCCATACGCCTGCCAAAAGTATTCTTCCCTGACCCGTTTCTGCAAAGTTGTTTTTGTGCTGCCTTGACGTCACTTATCCCTCCAGTGATAGCGGGAATCGCTGGCGGTTTGCAATAAGCGTGCATAACACCCTGTTTTGAGAGCCCCGTCACTATCGCGCATAACACACTCAATTCTGATAGGACGATTCTTAAAAACATTTGCTTCGCGAAAGTGTGACGTTTTAGCGAGTGTTGACAATGCCGGAAAAAAAAGGTCCTGACAAGAAAAATCGTTAAAGGATTTTTTTTGTTCGAAAACAACCTGTTGCCGATTTTGTCAACGATTCCACTGAGTTAGCGATGCCGGGAATCTGTGAAATAAAATACTTGAAGCGGGGTTTAATAAGAATAATTTTCAGAGTCAGTTCTCATTTATCAGAATTTCCTTAGTTGATTTCTGAGAAAACTGGTTTGAAAAATGCACAGAATGTTTTAAGTGGCTTAAGTATCACTTCAGAAAGATAGTGAGATACTTAATCATCAGGGTTGAGACAGTTCCGAAAGAAACTGGGCGAGCAAATCAAAGACTTCGCTGAACAGATGCTCACAGAAGGGCGCAACCAGTGGCATCATCAACCCCATGGTCAAAATTCCCACTGTTAAGGTAATTGGAAAGCCAACCGCGAAAATCGACAGCTGAGGTGTAACACGGTTTAACAAACCCAGTACCAGGTTTATCAGAAGCAGCAGGACGATTAAGGGTAGCGCTAACATCATGCCATTAAGGAAAATTAACCCGCCCGCTTTGACCAGTGCATTAAAAGCATTGGCGTTTAGCGGCTGCCCGCCAATCGGCAACGTATGAAAACTGTCCGCCAGTAACGAGATCAGCCACAGATGTCCGTTAAAGGTCAGGAAGAGCAACATCGCCAGCATATCGAGAAAACGCGCCAGCACCGGCATATTCAGTCGGCTGCCTGGATCGAAAAAGGTGGCGAAAGAGAGCCCCATCTGTAAACCAATCACCTCGCCGGACAGGCGCACCGCAGCAAATGCCAGCTGCATTGTGAACCCCAGGCCGACGCCGATCAGCATCTGCTGAAGCAGCAGCCAGAAGCCAGCAGGTGAAAACAGCGTGACCTCGACCGAAGGCAGCGTCGGTACCATTATCCAGGTAATCAGCGCCGCCAGCCCGATCTTCACCCGGTTGCTGATGGCGCGCTCGCTCAGCAGCGGCGCCGTGGCGAACAGCGCCAGCATGCGCGCCAGCGGCCAGAAAAACTGACTGACCCAGTGAACCAGCTGGCTGCTGTCGAGCGTGACCATCAGCCGATCATATAAGGCAGGTTGGTAAACAGGGTGCGGATATAGTCCAGCACCAGATTCAGCATCCAGGGCCCGGCAATGACCGCCGTCGCCGCAACGGCCAGTACCTTCGGTATAAATGAAAGCGTCTGTTCGTTAACCTGAGTTGCGGCCTGCAGCAGGCTGATAATCAGGCCGCTGACCAGCGCCGCCAGCAGCAGGGGCGCGGCAAGCATCAGCGCCAGGCGCATCGCTTCCTGGCCCATTACCATTACGGATTCTGGCGTCATTTATATCTCCGGGGGAATCGGAATAATCAGGAATAGAAGCTTTGTGCCAGGGAGCCGACTAATAACTGCCAGCCATCCACCAGTACAAAAAGCATCAGTTTGAAAGGCAGCGAGATGGTTGCCGGCGGCACCATCATCATCCCCAGCGCCATCAGCACGCTGGCGACCACCAGATCGATAATCAGAAACGGAATAAAAACGGTAAAGCCAATCTGGAAAGCGGTTTTCAGCTCGCTGGTAACGTAAGCAGGCAGCAAAATGCGCATCGGCACCGCCTCTGGCCCCTCAATTGGCGCGGTATTCGCCAGGCGGGCAAACAGCGCCAGATCCGCTTCGCGCGTCTGACGCAGCATAAAGTCGCGCAGCGGCTGCGCGCCTTTCTCCAGCGCCACATCCATGCTGATCTTGTCCTGGCTAAAGGGCAAGTAGGCTTCGTCGTAAATCTTGTCGAAGGTCGGCGCCATAATAAAGAAGGTCAGAAAGAGCGCCAGGCCAAGCAACACCTGATTCGGCGGCGCGGAGGGCGTGCCGAGCGCGTTGCGCAGCAGGCCGAACACGATGATGATGCGGGTAAAGCTGGTCATCATCAGCAGTACGGCGGGAATAAAGGTCAGCGAGGTAATAAAAACCAGCGTCTGTACCGGCAGCGACCAGCTTTGCCCGCCGTTGGGCAACGCATGGCTGACCAGGCCCGGCAGCTGGGCGTGAGCGGCCGGCGCCAGCAACAACAGTGGCAGAAGAGGAAGCAGTCGACGCATCATTGGGGTTTTCCGGGACGTTTAACCAAATTCTGTAACAGCTGACGAAAATCTTGCGGCGCGGCGGAAGCGGGCGCGCGTTCATCTGGTGCCACCGGCGGCAGCGTATGCAGATGAGTAATTTGCGCCGCCGTGACGCCCAGCACCAGGCGCGCCTCGGCGGTATCCACAATCACCACGCGCTCGCGCTGGCCGACCTGTACGCTGGCGCTCACCTTCAGGGCCTGGTTGCTTACCGTTTTTGGCGCAAAGCCGAGACGGCGCGCCAGCCAGGCGCAGGCGAGGATCAGCAGTACAATCACGGCCAGCACGCTGCTGACCTGGGTCACGACGGAACCGGCTGAGATTGCCGGAGCCGCGGGCGCCGCGGGCTGCAGCGCGTGGGACTGGGTATTCATCATACTTAGCGGCTCAGACGACGCATACGTTCAGACGGCGTAATGATATCGGTGATACGCACGCCATATTTATCGTTCACCACCACGACCTCGCCCTGAGCGATCAGGTAGCCGTTGATCAGGATATCCAGCGGCTCGCCAGCCAGACCATCCAGCGCCACCACGGAACCCTGCGTCAGACGCAGCAGCTCTTTGATGGTCATTTTGGTGCGGCCCAGCTCAACGGTGAGCTTAACCGGGATATCCATAATCAGGTCGATATCCTGCAGCGAACCGGCAGCGGCGCTGCTCTCGAACGTTTTAAACACGTCGTCGCTCTGCGGCGCGCTGGTGGCGGCCTGCTCGTTCATCGCCTCAGCCCACAGATCGTCCGCAGAAATGTCGTCGGACGGTTTATTGCTGTCACTCATTGGGCTGTTCCTCATTCAGCGAATTCAAAATCGGGTTAATCAAATGCTCGACACGCAGGGCATACTGGCCGTTCATGGTGCCGTACTGACTGGTCAATACCGGTACGCCATCGACGTGCGCGATAATGCGCTCCGGTTTCTCGATTGGCAGCACATCGCCGGGCTTCAGCTGCAAAATACGCGACAGACGCAGCGAGGTTTCGGCAAAGTGCGCAATCAGCTCCAGTTCCGAATGCTGGACCTGTTTCACCAGGTTTTCGCGCCAGTGGTTATCCTCGGTACGGGAGTTTTCCAGCGGCGGGTTGACCAGCAGTTCGCGCAGCGGCTCAATCATCGAGAACGGAATACAGATGTTAAACTCGCCCACCAGGTTACCAATCTCGACCTGGAACGGCGTGTTGACCACGATATCGTTCGGCGAGGTGGTGATATTGGTGAACTTAACCTGCATCTCGGAGCGAACATATTCCACATCCAGCGGATAGATCGCCTTCCACGCGTCGCTGTAGCCTTCCAGCGCCAGTTTCAGCATGCGGCGGATAACGCGCTGTTCGGTGTGGGTAAACTCACGGCCTTCCACCTTAGTGGGGAAGCGACCGTCGCCGCCGAACAGGTTATCTACCGCGATAAACACCAGACTGGGCGAGAACACCACCAGCGCGGTTCCGCGCAGCGGTTTCAGGTGGATCAGATTCAGGTTGGTTGGCACCGGCAAATTGCGGGCGAACTCGTGGTACGGCTGAATCTTGATCGCACCGACGCTGATATCCGGGCTGCGGCGCAGCAGGTTAAACAGCGCCATACGGAAATGTCGGGCGAAACGCTCGTTAATAATCTCCAGCGCCTGAAGGCGCTCGCGCACCACGCGACGCTGGGTATTAGGGTCGTAAGGACGAATGTCGCCTTCCGGCCCGCTTTGACTCTTTTCATCTACCGCGCTGTCACTGTCGCCATTAAGCAGCGCGTCAATCTCAGCCTGGGAGAGAATGCTATCGCCCATTGATTTACCTCAATATGAAGGCGGTAAACAGCACGTCAGTTACCACCTGCGCAGGCTGTCCTTTCACCAGCGGAGGTGACAGCACCTGCTTAATCTGTTCAATCAGCGCCTGCTTACCTTGCTCCGACGCCAGTGTGGCGGCGCTCTGACGAGAGAGCAGCAGCAGCAGACGGCTGCGCACTTCCGGCAGATAATCATTCATCCGACGACGGGTATCCTCATCCGGCAGACGCAGGGTAAAGCCTACGTACAGCACGCGGTCAGGATCGTTGTCAGGATTGACCAGGTTGACCGTAAAGGTATCAAGCGCAAAAAAGACGGGAGCGGGCGGTGGTTCAACTTTCGCAGCTTCCGGTTTATCGCTATCGTGTTTATTCATCATTCGCCAGGCTGCATAACCTGCCACGCTACAAGCGGCCAGCGTTACAATCAGTAACACCGGAATTAAGAGTGAACGTTTGCGGCCTTTTGCTTTCGCGTTATCAGACATTTTTGCAGTAACTTCCTGTGAATTATTGGCAAACCTCTCGGTTTGCCTGGACAGATTATCCCGCGTCTTAAGTCAAACAATGGGAAGAAAAGACGCGGGTTTTACGCTTACCTTCAGCGTTTGTCGCTGTCAGGCAAAAGTATCGACAGCGCCGGTGCCGAGGATGCGCGCCTGTAAGGCGGCGGGAACGGCGATCGGCGTTATCTCGCTATCGTCATCCTGGGAGAGAGAGAAGGTGCCGTGTTGTCCGTCGCGGCGTGCCTCCTGTTGTTGTTGCTGGAAGCCCTGGCTCTGCGCGAAGCTGTCACTGCTTACCTGACTCTGTCCCAGGTTAATGCCGTTTTCCGCCAGCGCGGTACGCAGCTGCGGAAGGGCGGCTTCCAGCGCGGCCCTGACGTGGCTGTGGCTGGAGGCCATATTGATCTGCGCCTGGTCGTTATCCAGCTTTAAACTAATCTGGATCGCGCCAAGGTCTGCCGGATGCAGTCGCAGCTCGGCGTTTTGCTGGCCGTTGCGGCTGAACATCACGATTTGCTGGCTCAGCGCCTGCTGCCATTCGTCGCTGCCCAGCTGAGCGTTAAGCATCGGCGTCGATGGCGTATCGGTCGTGGCCGACGCGGTCTGCGTTATCAGCGGCGCGGTACTGCTGCTGAGCGGCGCGCTGGTCAGCGCGGTGCTGTCCGTTTGCGTCAGCGAGGCGCCTTTCTCATCCTGCTTGCTGAAGCTGCTCAATACCTGCTGAAAGCTGCTGTCCAGCGTGAGCGGTGCGGTGCTGGTCGCCGCGGTGCTCGCTGTCGCGCCTGACGTCGCCGTCAGGGCTGCCTGGCTGGCTTTCGCCTCGGCGTGTGCAGGTGTCGAAGCCTGCTGCGGCTGGCTTTGCGTCAGCGAACTGCTTAATGCCTGGCTCAGCGTAGAGAGCACCTTGTCAGAGACCACGCTGCGGCGCGTTTCGCTGCCGGACGCCGCCGTCGCAGCCGTCGCAGTTGCCGCGACAGATGCGCTGCTCTGCGCAACAGGCGACACCGGCAGCATGGCGAACAGCGCCTGCATGGTTTGCGCATCGCTGCTGGTTAAGGTTTCTGCGCTCGCCTTATCCTTATCATCGGCGGATTTGGTGGCGGCTTTAATATTTTCCGGCGTCAACAGCGCGTCCAGACTGCCGGGTTTGTCAAAAGCGGTCAGCAGCGCGTTGAGCTGCTCCTTCGGCGCGGAAGCGTCCTGGCTTTCCTCTGCGCTTTCAGCAGATTGCGTCGCATTTCCCTGCTGTTTCGCCAGCGACAGCAGGCGATTGCCCAGTTCAGTCAGAAAGTCCTGCGGCAGCGATTTGGCGCTGTGCAAAATGTCTGCAGAATCTGAACTGTTCAGGTCACCTTTTGCGCTGGCGGTGGTGACAATGTTTGGCAGCGTAATCATTCGCCTTTCCTCAATGCGGCCCGTTGGGCGTATTCATCCATCCGTTTCTGATCGAGACGGTTTTCTACTCGTAGTGCGTTGTCCGCCGCGCGGCTGATTAACGTCTGATAGGCGTTAAGGCGCTGCTGCTTTTCACGCCAGCTGGTTAGCGCCTGCTCCAGCCGCTGATTCCAGTGATTGAGCTGGGCGCGGTGCTGCTCAATCGCTTTTTCCAGCGTCTGAATAAACTGGTGATAGTTGGTCCAGCGGTTTGTGGCGATGCCGCCCGACATATCGTTGTTCAGTTTGTTGCGGTACTCATCCTGGTAGTCGAGCAGCATGTTCAGCTGCTCGTCCGCCTGGCGCACGCCGCGGCGCATATCACCGAGGTGGATCACGGCTTTCTCCAGATCCTGCTCGGCTAAATCACGCAGCGTGTCGATAGCACTGGCGCTTTTCATCGCTCACTCCTCGCGTTACGCCGCCGTTAACCGAACAGCGCATGCAGATGCAGGCAGGCGTCGTCGTAGTGGCTGCGTTCAAAAATGCCCTGTTGCAAAAAGGCTTCCATCTGCGGATAGAGGCGGATCGCCTTATCCAGCATCGGATCGCTGCCTGCAGCGTAGGCGCCAACGCTGACCAGGTCGCGGTTGCGCTGGAAGCTGGAAAGCAGCTGTTTAAACTGGCGCACCCGCGCATAGTGATCCTCATCGATCAGCGCGGTCATGGCGCGGCTGATGGAGGCCTCAATATCAATCGCCGGATAGTGACCCGCTTCGGCCAGCCGACGCGACAGCACGATATGGCCGTCAAGAATGGCGCGCGCCGAGTCGGCGATAGGATCCTGCTGATCGTCGCCTTCCGTCAGTACGGTATAGAAGGCGGTAATTGAGCCGCCGCCGTGGGTGCCGTTGCCGGCGCGCTCGACCAGCGCAGGCAGTTTGGCGAACACCGAAGGCGGATAGCCTTTGGTGGCGGGCGGCTCGCCGATGGCCAGCGCAATTTCACGCTGCGCCATGGCGTAGCGCGTCAGGGAGTCCATGATCAGCAGCACATGCTGGCCGCGATCGCGGAAATCTTCTGCAATACGCGTGGCATAGGCGGCCCCCTGCATACGCAGCAGCGGCGAAACGTCGGCGGGCGCGGCGATAACTACCGAACGCGCCCGGCCTTCTGCGCCGAGAATATTTTCAATAAAGTCTTTTACTTCGCGGCCGCGCTCGCCAATCAGTCCTACCACGATGACATCGGCCTGGGTGTAGCGCGCCATCATGCCGAGCAGCACGCTTTTGCCGACGCCGGAACCGGCGAACAGGCCCATACGCTGACCGCGCCCGACGGTGAGCAGGGCGTTGATGGCGCGTACGCCGGTATCCAGCACGTCGGTAATCGGCGTGCGCTGTAACGGGTTGAAGGGCGGGGTGATCAGCGGCGCGCGGTAACCGGTATCGGGCGACGGCAGACCGTCGAGCGGCTTGCCGCTGCCGTCGAGCACGCGACCCAGCAGCTGCGGGCCGAGCAGCAGTTGTTTGCCGCTGTGTCCGCTGTCGCGCGCATAGACGCGCGCGCCGGGCAGAATGCCGTCAACCTCTTCCAGCGGCATCAGAAAAAGTTTCTGGCCGTTAAAGCCCACCACTTCGCTTTCGACTTCGGTCAGGGTTTTACCGTCGTTGCGCTCGATAACGCAGGTCGCGCCGAGCGGCAGCTGCAGACCGGTCGCCTCCAGCACCAGACCGGTAGCGCGCGTCAGGCGGCCATAGCGGCGCACCGGCTGCACCTGCGCGATGCGGGTTTCAAAGGCGTCAAGCGCGCCCAGCCAGCGTGACAGTCGTGAGGTCATTAAAACTCTCCTGGCGCGGCGAGGCGACACAGCTCCTGCCAGCGCGTTGCCACGCTGGCGTCGAGATCGCCATCTTCGGCGCTCAGCTTGCAGCCGCCGGGATGCAGCGTACCGTCGGCCAGCAGACGCCAGCCGTGTAGATCCAGCGTCGGGCCAAGCGTCTGCTCAACACGTTGCAGATCGTCGGGATGAACGCGCAGCTGCGGTTTGCCGCTGAACATCGGCTCCTGCTGCAGCAGTTGCTGGATTTGACGCAGCAGGGCGCTGCCGTCCACCGTGGTCGCCTGACCGATCACCTGACGCGCGGCTTCAAGCGCCAGCTGCATCAGGCGCGAAGCGATCACGCTGTCGAGCGCCTCCAGCGAATGCTGGAACTCGGTAACCAGCTGCTGCATACGCGCCTGAAGCGGCGCCTGCTGCTGCTGCGCGTCGGCCAGCCCCTGCTGAAAACCAGCATCGTAGCCCGCTTTCTGGCCTTCGGCGAAGCCCTGCTGATAACCTTCGTTATAACCCTGCGCCTGCGATTCTTTGCGCGCCTGCTGCTGCATGCGCTCGAACTGCTGCTGCTGTTCGTCGACTTCCGACTCAAACATCTCCGGCTCCGGCAGGATCTCCGGTTCCGGTTCGTTGCTGCGGCCTAAATCATCAGGCTGCCAGAGCTGCCATGGGCGAGCGGAGAAGGCATCAGACATAGGTTTCCTCGCCGCCGCCAATTACCATCTCGCCCGATTCCGCCAGACGACGGACGATAAGCAGGATGGCTTTCTGTTCGTTTTCCACCGCCGACATACGTACCGGTCCGCGGTTGGCAAGGTCGTCGCGCAGGATATCTGCGGCGCGCGCCGACATATTCTTGAGGAACTTCTCGCGCAGCGGCTGCTCCGATCCTTTCAATGCGACCAGCAGCTGCTCGGACTCCACTTCCTGCAGCAGACGCTGGATGCTGCGGTCGTCCACTTCCACCAGGTTCTCGAACAGGAACATCTCGTCGATAATTTTCTGCGCCAGTTCGCCGTCGAAGTCGCGGACTGCTTCGATAACCGCTTCTTCCTGCTGCGTTTTCATCAGGTTGATGATTTCCGCTGCGGTTCTCACGCCGCCCATCTTGGCGCGCTTGAGGTTGGTGCCGTCCAGCAGGTTGTTGAGCACTTCGGTCAGCTCCGCCAGCGCCGCTGGCTGTACGCCGCCAAAGGTGGCGATACGCAGCATAACGTCGTGACGCAGACGTTCGTCGAACAGCGCCAGAATATCCGCCGCCTGGCCACGCTTGAGGTGTACCAGGATGGTGGCGATGATCTGCGGATGCTCGTCGCGGATAAGATCGGCGGCGGCCTGCGGCTCCATAAAGTTGAGCGTTTCCATGCCGCTGGTGGTCTCGCGGGATTCGAGAATATCCTCCAGCAGGCTGGCAGCGCGCTCTTCGCCCAGCGCTTTGGTCAGCACCGAACGCAGGTACTCGTTGGAGTTGAGGCTGAGCGCCGCAAACTGTTCGGCGTCGGTCTCGAACTCACGCAGGATTTCAGTGAGCTGCTTGTGCGACACCTGGCGCATATTCGCCATCGCGCCGCTCAGATGCTGCACTTCACGCTGGTTAAGGTGCTTGAACACCTCGGCGGCGCGCTCTTCGCCGATGGTCATCATCAGGATGGCGCTTTTTTCAGTTCCGGTCAGACTCATAGTTCTTTACTCATCCATTCGCGGATAACCAGCGCGACGACGCGCGGATCGTTCTCGGACATATCGCGGATGCGCTGGCTCATCACCTCGGCGCTCATGCGGTTGTTAGACTTACGCTCAATATCCTGCTCATCTTTACTGAGCTGTACGCTGTAGGCTTCTTCCTGTTGCTCGTTGGCGGCGCGCTGAGCGGCAGCCTCCACGGCAGCTTTTTCTGCTTCGCGTTTACGCATCAGCTGCGGACGCACCATTTTGCGGTAGAGGATGAAGGCGACCAGAGCGATAAGCAGCCATTTGCCGATGTTCATCATCTGATCGAAGAAGCTCTGCTGCTGCCAGAAAGGCAGGTCGCCGCTGCTTGGATCGGTTGCGGTGAACTCGGAGTTAACCACGTTGACGCTGTCGCCGCGCGGCTGCGAGTAGCCCATCGCTTCGCGGGTCAGATCTTCTACCTGCTTCAGCTGCTGTTCGTTAAGGGCGATCGCCTTGCCTTTGTCGTCGGTGCGATAGTTCACCACTACCGCGACCGAGAGGCGCTGCACGTCGCCGACGTTCATTTTGGTATGGCGGATAGTGCGGTCCAGCTCGTAGTTCACCGTATCGTCACGGCGCGAGTTGGTCGGCACGCTGCTGTTTGCCGTACTGGTGCTGCTGCCGTTACTGGCGTTGTTCTGCTGGCCGTTTTGGCCGTTTTGACCATTCTGCCCGTTAGGCGCGTTAACCGGCGCGGTGTTGGCTGGCGCTGGCTGGTTAGAGAGGGCGCCCGGCACGCCGCCCGGATAAGGGCTGCCACTCTGGTCGCTGGTGCTGGTCTGGCGCGAACGGATCGCGGCGCTGCTCGGATTACCGTTGGGCTGATACTTCTCGTCGGTCTGCTCGCTCTTGTCGAAGTTAAGCTGCGCCGTTACCTGCGCGTGTACGTTGCCCTGGCCCAGAATCGGGTTCAGGATCGCTTCAATGCGCTGCTGGTAGCGTGCTTCCACTTCGGCGGTGTATTTAAGCTGTGCGTCGTTGAGATCGCGGCCTTCGCTGTCGGAACGCGTCAGCAGACGTCCGGTCTGATCGACCACGGTGACGTTGCCCGGCGGCAGGCCCGCCACGCTGCTGGAGACCATATGCACGATGGCCTGGATTTGGCCTTCATCCAGCGCGCGGCCCGGCTGCAGGTTCAGGGTTACCGAGGCGGAAGGGGATTTCTGCTCGCGCACGAACAGCGTCGGCTTCGGCATCGCCAGATGCACACGCGCGGTTTTCACCGGCCCTAGCGTTTCGATGGTGCGTGCCAGCTCGCCTTCCAGCGCGCGCTGGTAGTTCACCTGCTCGCTGAACTGGCTGATGCCGAACTTCTCCTGATCGAGCAGTTCAAAGCCCACAGAGCCGCCTTTCGGCAGACCCTGCTGCGCCAGACGCAGGCGCAGCTCGTGCACCTTTTCTGCCGGCACCATCAGCGCGCCACCATTGTCGGCGAAGCGATAGGGGATGTTCATCTGCGTAAGCTGAGTAACAATCGCGCCGCCATCTTCATCAGAGAGATTGTTGTACAGCACACGGTAGTCGGGCGCTTTCGCCCACAGCACCAGCGCCATCACGATGGCGATCGCGGCGGCGGCGGCAACGATTAAGGGGATACGCGGATTAGCGCGCAGGCGAGCGATAAGGTCACTGAAGCCTTTTTTTGCTGAATCCTGTGTAGCGGCTGCACTCGCATTCATGACCGATTCCTGCCTGACATAATTGACCGGGTTTGTTGTGGTGACAAAACAGACTCCCTGACACTGCGTAAAAGAAACTCCACTTCAATGCATGGCATTATTTTCTTTATCGCAAAATTCGATGGGCGAAAAAGCCGGGTTTTTTGCGGTTATTTAGCGCCTTTGTCTCATTGACAATGTGCTAACTTTTTGAGCGTAGAAAAATCTAACCCTTTCGCTTAATGAGGTAACTGCATGTCCATTCAGGCAATTGACGGCGTTTTACAGCAGCTTCAGCTGACTTCGCTGCAGGCCAGTAACAAAAGCAGCGATGCGACGCAGCCGGTCGACTTCGCCGCCACGATGAAAGCGGCGCTGGATAAGATCAGCGACACCCAGAACACCGCTCGCGCTCATGCGCAGGATTTTGAAATGGGTAAACCCGGTATCGCGCTAAACGATGTGATGGTGGATATGCAGAAGTCCTCTATCTCAATGCAGATGGGCATTCAGGTCAGGAACAAGCTGGTGGCGGCTTATACTGATATTATGAATATGCAGGTGTAGGTTAGCTAACTAACTAATAAATATAAAATTAAAGGTTAGATCGCTTTGGTGTGGGGCATGGATGGGACAAACTCGTTCAGTTTTTCGTTGAGCAGGCTCCTCTGTGCTTCGTCATTTTCCTTCATCCAGGATCCGTATACCTGATACACCCTCTGCGCATTTGCGCATTTGCGCATTTGCATGCCCCATCTGACTGGCGATGAAGTTGGGGTTTGCTCCGGCAGAAAGTGACCAGCATGCATATGTGTGCCTGGACTGGTATGGTTTGCGATAAGTGATACCGGCGCGTCTGATTGCAGAACGCCATGTCTGTGGAATAGAGGCTACGGTGTAGTAATCGTCACTGGCTTTGTTCACGGCGGTGACTTTGGGATTAAAAACGAACGTTAATTCCTCCTTGCTGTTTTTCCCGTATTCCCGGGAAAACATGGTAATGGCAGCAGGAGGTCTCATTCGCGTCAGTTCTAACTGGTCTTTCAGCACCCTGACCGCTGAATCGACCAGAAATACTGTCCGCTCACCGGACGCCGTTTTAGGCGGGGTGAAATCGTCCTGGCTAGTAAGATTACGCCTGACCGTAATCGTCCCTTTAACCAGGTCGACGTCTTCCCATGCCAGAGCGCAGAGCTCTCCGTGTCGCATGCCGCTGTAAACAGCCAGCGACCAGAAGTTCTTTAGCTGGCGAGACTGGCATGCATCAATCAGCCGGGTGAATTCATCACGGGTTAGCGGGTCGGGCTGCGGCTTGTCCTTTTTAAGAGGTGTAAGGGTAGAGACTACATTGCGATCGGCGTATCCGTTTTCGTGCGCAAATTTGAACAGTGAATGAAGGTCTGACATGCACGTATTTACGTACACAACTGACCGGCCTTTTCCATGCATATTCTTGCCGCGACCGTAAACGTAGCTCCCTTTAAGCAGCTCCATGCGCATGCGCTGAATGTCTTCGGTGCGGATGGCGCGGATCATCCGCTCTGCACCAATAATGCCGATGGTAGTTGTTAGCCTCGTCTTATAAGAAGCCAGGGTGTTACGGCTGATTTCTGACTCCTTTATAAGAAGCCAGCGCTCAGCCATTTCTTTGACGCTTAACTCTTCCTTTATTGCGCAGAAGCGCGACAGGTTGGCTGACTCCGGGAAGGTCTTCTGGTAGCTGAATGAGCCCGTCTTGATTTCGTAGACTATGTTAGCTCGCAGTTCGCCGGCTGACTTCCTGTTTTTGGCAGTATCGGGTATGCCGAGCGACTCTCTCACTCGCACCCCCTGATACTGGAAGCTGATGCGCAGGAACCCTCCGTGGTTCTCTACTCCTTTTGGATATGCTGCCATTGTTTATCCTCTGTGTGAAAAGGGCGATCAGGTTATGCTTTTTTCGCTCTCTGGCATCAGGCTGCTTCTTCAGTTGTGACTCGATCCATTTGTCGATAGCTTCGCGGTTATACATGCACTGGCTGTTAAGCCCGGGAACTCCTTCAGGCGAGAACAGCAGATATTCCCTTCCTTGCATCCATGCCTTTTCGCGAACTCGCTTGATAGTGTCGGGTCGCATGCCAGTTACAGCCATCAGTACCGCCTCAGTTACCCATTTATTGGGTGCCAGCTGAATTACGTTTTCCATATCTACTCCTTTGCCGGCCATAGCCAGTCCAGCATAATGCAAATAAAAAGGGCCAGATTCCTAAGAATCTGGCCCATATCGGCTTCTTTATTTAAATCTCATTCAAAATGAAATCTGAATTCTTTCCTGACACTGTTGTGTTTTTTATGAACAGAATGATAATTAAGATTTATCAGTTAGCTAACCTCAGTGTGAATTTTTCTGCCTTTTATCCTACGTGCTAATTTATATCCGATAGGTTCAATGTAAAGGTAACTTAACCACCCAAAAAAAATTACCATAAGTAGGGCGCATAGAAAGAACATTAAGCCTTCATCCGTGAAGTATTTGGATAGCCTGTCTTTTATTACTATGTGAATCAGGTAAACTGAAAATGAAATATCACCCATAAATACTAGCCAGCGTGGCGTAATGCGTCCTAACCAATTGTCATTAAACGCAATTGCCGCCAACAGAAGAGCCAGAATAGTACCTGATTCAGTCATGCCATGCCCGACATGTTGGTTGCTAATTATATGTTGAACGAAAAGAATCATTGCTGCAATCAGGAAAAAAATGCGCATAGCAATCGGCAGACGCACCATATACGGATAAACCAAGCCTATCAATATGCCCGCAGCAAACTGCCAAATAATTGGATTGGTCACTAGATTTAGGTAACTGTAGCCCATGTTATATCCGCTTACTAATAATGTTGGCTGCTGGCCTATAGCCATTGGCACTACTATCAGCGTTGCGAGTAGCATTGCTGTCAGTGCTACCCACCGAGCACGCACCAGTAGGCATATAGTCATCATTAGATAAAATAAAAACTCATAGTTAAGTGTCCAACGCACGCCCATAAATCCGCTGTCATTCACATAAAATGGTGCTTGATGTGGCATATAAACCGAGAGCGTAAAAGCGCTAATAAGCGCTTGCGTCCTGTCTGCGTAATGAAAGGTTGCCATTGCTCCACTTAACAGGAAGTTGATCAACAACAGGATAAAATAGGTAGGGAGCAGGCGCAGAACGCGCCGCTTCAAAAACTCTCCGGCTGCAAGCACACCGTACCCCATCCGCGACACAGACAATGTGATAACGAATCCACTAAGAATAAAAAACAAGTCCACGCCGATAAAGCCATTGCTTAGTAACTTGTGAAATGCTGGGTACTGCGATTCAATCTGGTATCGGTAATGGAAAGTCACAACTGCTATGCACGCCAGCCCACGCAATGCCTGAATCGACCTAATTTGGTTAGTCATTATTGTGTGTGTGAATTGTCTGATAAACGTAAAGGTTGAGCTATTCTAGAGATGGCATCTTAAGAGAGCAACATAGTTGCCACCATAGTGATAGGGCGCATAATGATCTCAACCTGGTAGTGTTTGCCGTGATAGGCGATGGAATAGGTGATGTGATGATGCTTGTTGCCCTCGCCATACCTGGCTTTATGCGCT
Source organism: Pantoea sp. UBA5923 (assembly GCF_002431095.1). Classification (NCBI taxonomy): domain Bacteria; kingdom Pseudomonadati; phylum Pseudomonadota; class Gammaproteobacteria; order Enterobacterales; family Erwiniaceae; genus Pantoea; species Pantoea sp. UBA5923. Next base: position 35,404 of record NZ_DJDN01000040.1, read on the forward strand.
TCCAGTGCCTTATTGGCGACGAGGATGTGGGCTGGTTCGGTGTCACAATAGATGCGTTCTTTGATGAATTTTTGGCAATAAAAAACCCGCTGTGGCGAGGTTAATTTTCCATGGAATTAGTTAGCTTGTTACTTTGTAGACATTCCCTTTTCGAAAATAGATGACAATGGTTTTCCGGCATTGGGGGCAGACTTTGCGAGTCGAACCATCGCCGTTGATGAATCCATGATCATGTGTCGAAGTGCTTGAGCATGACGGGCAAACTACTGTTGCTTTAGACATTAAAAATCCCTCTTGAGTTAGATGTCATAATGTCATTGGCTTGAAAATCATCATCTTTAGATGGTTATCTATCTTCTTTCTGATAAACCGGGTCCGTACCCCTCGGATATTTATTCGACTCTTCCCTGTAGAACCGCAGCCGCTCCTGAGAGTATTCCCGAAGCGCTTCCTGCTGCTGCATCTCAACTTCATACGCCACTACCGGCATATTCATGCGCTCTTTATAAGCAACGCCTGACGCCGCTAAATCAACATTCATCCGGTCGCGTTCTTCTTTGCTGCGTGCTGCGATATTGTATGACATGCGAGCCTCAGATTTTTGAAGTATCCAGCCCAGCAGAAATGAGATGGCTTGTGATTTTACGCATCTTGGCTAATTCAGATTTGAACGACTCCTTAAGTCCCACCTCACGGCAAAACTCTGCGCCGTCAATATCACCCAACTGGATAGCATATTTAATCATCTGAAGGTGCATCACCTGAGAGCGCTGCCCCTGTGGAGCTTCTGCCAGAGCCTTTCTGATTGCTGCAAAGATTTCTGTTTTTGACATTTTGTTTTCCTCCTTCCCTGAGTATACCGCTACCTTCGCCATCTCCGACTCTTAATCTCTTCATCCCTGCAATACTTATCATACGCGAACACGAAAGCTCCGTTCTCGATGCCGAATAGCTCGTCTGTCAGCCTTATCCATTCATTTCCGACGCACTCAGGCACGTCTCACTTTTCGCGGCGCGGCCAGATGAAAAACCGGACAGAGTCGTAGCGGTGAAATATCTCGTGCTTCGTGAGCTTCTCACCTTTGGCGAGCATATAGAAAGCTGCCCCAGCACCAAAATACTGTTGACATAACCAGTTTTTTAGGGGGTAAATCTAATGTGGGCAATAAAAAACCTCGCTAGAGCGAGGTTTAGTTATGAATGTTCTTTTAAAGTAAGATTTGTTGCCGATCAAGGTAATAACCAGATTTAACTAACTCTTTTTCCTCCTACCACGTAGTACATTCACAACATACATAATGGAATAATACGATGTATATACTCATTAATATTCCAAAGGCAGGTGAAAGCTCCAGGCAGGCTATACATGGTATCACCAGGGACAGGAAAAGTTTCAAGCTTAACAGATATTTTCTTTTGTAAATAGCCCAAACCTATGTGAATACCATTAGCCAAAAAGGAAAGCCATAAAAAATAAACTTCTCTTCCCCATCTCTTTTATAAACGTTATATTTTTTCATTCTTATTAATGTTGGTTATTGTCATGTGTGTATTTTTAGGAAAGTACAAGCAGGCGGATATAGCTAAACTCTGAATTTTATAGAGGTGTGTAACATATAGTTAATTCCTTCCATTAATAGCTGTTGCCTCTATTCCCTCTCTTAGAAGTTCGCCTTTCATGCAGCGTTTTCCTCTTCAAATTCATTTTCGTCGGCAACGTTCTGGAAAGGCTCGCATGAAAATGTGCAGCCGTCACCGTCGTCAGGGTTGAATTTTGTCAGGTAGATAAGCTGCTGCCTGTCTTCTAACTGCGCATCGGCGATTAACTGGTCTGTGTTGCGCTTTCCGCGCCACCAGATATGGCCTTCCTTTGCTTTAGCCATGCCGTGACGAGTTTCCATGTCGCGATTCCAGGCAAACCACTCAGGGTGTTCGTGAGCGATGAGGAACAGCTTGGCATTGCTCTTCTTGAAGCATGTAAGGCAGTTCCCGTAATGGGGCGGGATATTGAGCTTGAACGGCATCTCATCCCAGAAGTCGTTAACGTCTGCTTTCGTGAAGGCGCCCCAGTGACACAGGGGGATACCCGATACACCCTCTGCGCATTTGCATGCCCCATCTGACTGGCGATGAAGTTGGGGCCTTGCTCCGGCAGGGCGTGACCGGTAGTTGTAGGTTTGCCGGGAGTCATAGAATAAGCGAAAAGAAATTTCGGCATATTTAATTGCGGAAATTCATATTGGACGTACTTCGCAAGTTTACTGCAAATATTAGCCAACTCTATTTAAGAAGCTGGCAATGATGCCAGGCTCGATTTACCCCCCAAAACACCGCCTGTTCGCCAGATTGATGAAACAGGCCTCGCAGTATGCTTCTGCTAAACCGGACTTAACTTGCTTCCATCTGGCACCCCATATCTCAGTGCGAAAAATTACACAGGCAGGTTTACGTCCCTCACTCCAGGCACAGCGAAGCAGAACCATAATGAAAAAATTAGTTTTAATAACAGTCGTGCTGCTGCTTGCCGCATGCGCGACCAAACAGTATCCACAGGCGCCAGCGGTTACGAATGAGGAAGCGGTGGCGCTGGATTGTCAGGCGCTGGAGCGAGAGATCGCCAAAACACAGGGTATTCAGCAGGAGATCAAACAGACCAGCGACTTTGACTTTCGTACGGTGTTGGGCTTTCTGGGCGACTTCGGGATCGGTAACGGCATTGCGCGTCATAATGCCAGCGAAAAAGCGAAATCGCGGCTGTCGGAGTTGCAGGCGTTGCGTGACGTAAAATGCCGCTCCCGCTAAGGGCGATAGCATCGTTGCCATTCACTCTGAAAACGCATTAGCCCGCAAAGCTTGTTTTGTGAAACGTTATATCATAACATTTCACACTCTTTCACTCATGGAGGGTAAAATGATGGCGAAAAAACAGGCTTTAGCACTATTCTTGATGCTGGCGATCAGCGGGCAGGTTATAGCCCACGGGCATCATTCACACGGCCCGGCGCTGTCGCAAATGGAGCAGAAAGCAGCTGAAGGCATCTTTGATGATAAAGAAGTTAAAGACCGCACGCTGGCAGACTGGGATGGGGTATGGGAATCGGTTTATCCGCTGTTACAGCAGGGAAAACTTGATCCGGTCTTTGAAATGAAAGCGCAAAAGGATGGGCATAAGAGTCCAGAGCAATACAAAGCCTATTATCGTAAAGGCTATGCTACCGATATCGATCGCCTGGGCATCGAAAATGGGATTATTGAATTCCACCGTGGCGACAGCGTGTCATCCTGCCGCTACAGTTATGCCGGGCACAAAATCCTGAATTATGCTTCAGGTAAGAAAGGCGTTCGCTACCTGTTTGAATGTCATGATGCGCACAGTACCGCACCTAAATATGTTCAGTTTAGCGATCATATAATTACACCGCGCAAGTCGAGCCATTTCCATATATTTACCGGCAATGTTTCTCAACAGGCACTGCTGCAGGAAATGGATCACTGGCCAACCTATTATCCGTATCAGTTAACGCAACAGCAGGTCGTAGAAGAAATGCTGCATCATTAACACCAATTCAAATAATCAAGCAGGACAAGCTTTAAAGCGATAATGCCATATATTCAGGCAGATACACTCTGTCTGCAGGGTAGTAACTGACTACAACCTCGTCGCAGGTCAGATTATATACGGATCTGCGATGAAGCCAGGCTTCAAAACGCTATTACCCGGCGTCAAGGATATGTATTCATATATTACCCTTACGTGACCATTATCTTAGCCGATTAAATATATCCCGGCGACAATAGCGCTGACAGAGATGATATGCAGTAATTCAGTCATAATATGTACCTCCCTTGTTGACCTCTATTTCATTCAAGAAGCTATAAAGCGATCCGTCAAATAATGAGGATGAATTTATCAGATAAAAATGAAATGAGATGAGTTGATACAACAAGCGGAACATGGCTTTACAAAAAGCCAAACGGCAAAGCGGTAATGTTTTACCTTTTACGCTTCGTTCACGTTTCGGTAATTTGATACGCATGATAAATAGTCACAGCGCTAAACTTGATAGACCCAATAAGGGTAAATGGAGGTGCGTATGTCAGAACGTCCCGATGATATTGATCCAATCCCCGGCGATGGCCAGGTGCCAGGCAGCGTTGAAGATATCCCTGGTGGGGATGAGGATGAGATGCCAGAAGATGACGAGTATCAGGAAGATGACGTCGAGGATGAAGAAGAGGATGAGAATCTTAACCCCTGAATGCTAAAGCCGTCTGCGGACGGCTTTGTTCATTACCGCGCGCGTAAAAAATTGCCCGCATAAGGCGGGCAAGCCCATTCAAGCAGAACTCTCGTTTACATTACGTAAAAGCGATGCGCATAGCGCCTGGTTATCTTCTCACCGGGCCGAAAATAAGGAAATGGACAGGCATGTAATCTGTCACAGGAAATTCTTATAGCGAAAAAAAACCCGCTCAAGGCGGGTGAAAATCGTTACATGGAATAATCCACATATTAAGTCAGATGCTAATCCGTAACGAAAGTTCGAGCGAAGCGGTAAATTTTCTCCCACGCTCTCTTCTTCTGCGCTGTTATTGCTGTGTGTCACGATAGCGTCGCCATTCAACCAGGGTTCCCAACACCGAAAGCGCCTGTTCAGACGAGCGCAACAGTGGGTAATCCTCATTAAGCGGCGCCAGTTCAAAGCTGTCCTGACTGCGCGCGCGATATTTGCCTGCCACATAATCGCTGTCGCCATTAAGCGCGAGCACCAGATCTCCAGGCTGAGGCGCTAGCTCTGGATCGATAATCAGCAGATCGCCGCGCAGGCATTGCGGCGATAGCGCATTGTCCCAAAGCAGCACAGCAAAGCTGGCGGTAGAGTAGTCGCGATCCGTTTGCACACGCCTGGCAATTTCAACCTGGTTCGCCTCTGACAGCCATAGCGAAATTTGCTCCCTTTCAAGTATGGGCAGACCGGTTTGCGTCTGATTTTGTACAGTAAAAACCGGTCCATCGCCGTCAACCAGCCATGCAGGCGCGCAGCCCAGCGCCTCTGCGAGCCGCAGCAGATTTTCGCCGCGCGGCAGCGTCTCCTCTTTTTCCCACTGTGATATCGCTACATGGGAAACCGAAATTTTTTCCGCTACCGCTTTTTGCGTCAAATTCAAGGCTTTACGTCGGAAGCGGATACGTTCACCTGTTGTTTCTTTTTCCATCGTCTTGACATCTCCTGAGAGCCAGACTTAAGTATACTTAAGCTGTGAATTTAAGCAATCTTAAGTTGCAGCGAGGGAGGCGCTTTGCGTTGTACGCCTGACGTCAGCAGCCGTTACCCGTCGAGGCACAGAGGTGAGGCATGGAAAGTAGTCTGATTACCAGTGTTGGCGCATTAGTTCTTGGGGGCGGAGCGGCCGCGCTTTTCTGGAAGCCGCTCATTGCAGGCATTGCCTCTATTGTCACCAGCAATCGTGCCGGTGGAGAAATCATTACCAGCTACAAAGAGCAGGTGCTGTTGCTTAAGGAGAGTAACGCGCTGCTCCGTCAGGAGAATGATGATTTGCGAGTACGGCACGACACCAATTTGCGGCGGATATCCACCCTTGAGACCGATCTGCGTCTGATCAAAAACGCGCTCGGCATCCTGGTGGCAATGACCGATGCCGATCAAAACAGCAAGTTCCGCAATGAAATCGACAGGCTAATTTCCACTCTGGAGGATCGTAACGATGGCAGAGATACACAGTGAAATAAGACCGGTAACCCACAAACGTAAACTTATGCTGGGCGTGCTGATGCTGGGCATGTCGATGGTCTGCGTTGTGATGACCATTCTTTTTTTATACGTCAGCAGTACTGCCAATCGGCGCGTTGAAGAGATTCGGCAGGAGTCCCGCGAATCCGCCGCCAGACGCGAAGCCAAAGTTGATCAGCTGTCGAAGCAGGTGTCCGCACTCCAGCGCAAGCTGGACGCGCTGCCCGATCGGACCGCTGCCCAGACGGCCGACAAGGTGAAGCAGGTCGTAATACAGGATGAATCCTCTGCAAAGCCGTAACAGGAGAACCCTATGCGAATTTTTAACCTGATTGGGGAAGGTGTTCACGCCCTCCGATCGTTTATTATCACGAAGGAGTCTGCTATGACTGATACCAGCACCACTAACTCAACCGCTCAAAACAGTGACGCCGCACTGCCACAGTTTGCCGTACCGGACGCCAATGTGCCCACCGATCCGCAGCTGCAGCGCTTAACCTCGCCCTCAACGGTCGCGCCAGCGACTTCAGAGGAGACCCCGGGAGAAACGCATGTGGCGCCTGACGCAACGGCGCAGCACACCCCGCCGGCGCAGTCCGCGGATCAGAGCGCAACCCCAGATGCTGCATCTTCCGCGCAGTCTGCGGATCAGGGCGCAACTGCGGCTGCCACATCGGCGCAGTCTGCGGATCAGGGCGCAGCCCAGGATGCCGCATCTTCCACGCAGTCTGCGGATCAGAGCGCAGCCGCGGACGCTTCCGCATCCGCGCAGTCTGCGGATCAGGGCACAGCCTCGGACGCTTCCGTTTCCGCACAGTCTGCGGATCAGAGCACAGCCTCGGACGCTTCCGCATCCGCGCAGTCTGCGGATCAGAACGCAGCTCCGGATGCTGCCGCCTCTCCGCAGCCAGCCGATCAGAGCACGCCCTCGACCGCTGCTGCTCAGTCCGCCGATCAACCAGCGGCGGCCGATGCTTCTGCTAACGCGCAGCCCCAGGCGCAGGCATCCGTGGCGGATGCCGCTGCCGGGCAGACCAGTTCGCAGGCTGGCAGCGCCTCTGAACAGGCATCAGCGGCCGCAGCTGTATCCACTGCGCAGGCATCTGCGCAGCCGACGGCGCAAACCGGGCAAGACGACTTTAGCGCAGGCGTAAAAGATTTCAGCGCCGCGTTTGATTTTGTCCAGCAGGGTATCGAGCGTCTTGGCTCGGCTGCCAGGAAGGAGCTGTTTGAGCTGGCGCGTAAATATCTGTAATAAATGAGCGTAAGCGACATACAAAGGGGACAGCGGGTCCCCTGTTTTTTCACAGATAATTGCGCTTCTGGCTGGATTGACGTCCCGGCCGGCAGATGCCTGTGAGTAACCTCAGAGGCAAGTTGCGAACATTCTTAAGGCGGCTTCGTTATAATCCACTACCTTTAATCATTCACGCGAAATATTTATTGGTTAAAACAGCAAAAGGAAAAACAGCATGAGTGATTCAGTGGAAACGAAAAGCAAAACTGACTACCTGCGCGATGTGACCTCGCAGCTGAAAGAGATGCGCCACTATGCGCAAACCAATACCGAAACGCTCTCCAGCCACTGGCTCGCATTTGACGCTGGCGAATATAAAGATAAAGAGTTTGCCGGACGCATTGATGCGCTGCTAAACAAACAGGGCACGTTGCTGGATGATTTAGACGCCGTAATCCAGGATATGGAGATTGCGGTTAACCACAGCGAGCAGGAGAAGTAACCCTGCTCCAGCCGGTGGTCGTCGCGCTTAGTCGGCCACCAGCCACATTTCCGCTTCTTCAAACATCTCTTCAATAATGCGCGCAAGCGTCGCTTTATCGTTTTTGCTCATATCGGTTTCGATCGCATTGCGCTCCATCGGCTTTACGCGCACCTCAATCTCCGGAAAGACGCGCTGCACGCGCTTTTCCAGCTCACGTAAAATCATTTCGCGCGCGCCTGGCAGGCCGGCTACGTTACGCTTATCGTAAATCAATTCCACAAACATACTGGTATTCCATACAGGGAAGACATTCGCTGGCACATCATACTGTAAATCCAACCAGTGACAAGCATCTCAGGGGGCGTCTGACGGTTTTTTTAGCGTGATACGCAAATTTACGGCAGGTGCTAATCAAAGGACAGAGAGAAAAAAACGGCGGCAGGGTAAAAAATTGAACCTCTGGAGGTGGAAATCCAGCAACACCTCCAGAGGCGGTGCAAGCGCACCATTCGTTCAAGGACAATCACGACCGAAGTCGTGAAGTAAACTTATACAAGTTTTACTGGCTTGTACAATTTAATCCTGAATTATTTTACTGGTTGGAGGTGTTGCCGTTCTCGGCCGGTCAGAGTTCGTTCTTAATGCAGAACTCTTCCCAGGTCATACCCAGCGATTCCGCATGAGACTTAAGGTAGGTTTCAATCGCTTCCGCGGCCACGGCCTTATCCGGCTCGGCAAGCTGAATAGAAAATATCATGCCATCAAGATTTTTTTGACGCAAAAAGGCGGCGTAAATGCGTTCGGCATGCCATTCGCGCAGCTGGCGCAGCGACATATTGGCATGGCGCGCGTCGCTTTCTGTCAGCTCATCAAGCGCGGCCTTAAAATCAGCGTGGGCGGTAAAGAACATCTCGCGCGCCTGCGCGTAATAGGCTTCTGGCGTTTTCATAAGGTTTCCTGAAAAATTATTGTGGTGCAGCGCGCCAGTGTAACTCACCGACCTGGCCTTGTCAGGACGCTGTTCCGGAGAAGATGGGAAGAAAAAAATGCGGCGCGCGGCGCGAAGCAGAGCCGGGATTGCTTGCGGAAAGCAGGCGAAAAATTATAACTTAGCCGCCATTGAAGCGATCTCAGGGATTAACGATGAAAAAGTGGATGCTGACGGCCGCGCTGGCGCTGGCCGGTTGTGCGCAAATTAACAGCTATGAGGATGCGGTGCAGACGCCGGCCCCCGCCAGCCTGCAGGGCAACTGGCAAACCTTCGGCCCGCAAAGCGGCTTACGCAGCGATCAGGCGCTGGGCAGTCTGATTGTAAATCCGGACGGCAGCACGCTGGACTGCCGTCAGTGGATGCGTGTTATCGCCAAACCAGGCAAACTTTCGCGCCTCAGCGGCGATTACGTAAACGTCAACCGCCAGTCGCGCGTCATGCCTTTAGTGCTGGATGGGAGCGAACTGCACTATGACGGTCTGACGCTGCGCCGGGTCGAACAACCGACGGTGGAATGCCAGCAGGCGCTGGCTGAAGTGGCCCGTCAGCCGAAGGCGGCGGTGATACAGAATATCGAGCCGGAAATCCTGAAGTCCGA
>NZ_DJDN01000040.1:44532-54798 GCF_002431095.1 Pantoea sp. UBA5923
AAATCCTGAAGTCCGACATTACGCGGGCGAACGAAAAAAAACAGTAATTGCACCACGCCTTATTTCGTCAGACGCGACGGAATAAGGCGCTTAAGTTACTCCGCCAGCACCCAGACGCTGACGCTGCCGCCGTTGCAGCGCACCACGACGTTACCCTGTTCATCAGCGGTAATCATCTCTTCGCGATGGCCCAAATAGTCGCGCCAGGCTTTACCGGCAAAGCCTTCACCCATCGCTACGCTTTTTTCGCCTTCATCGCCATTCGACATAATCACGATGCATCCCGGCTGCTCAGCGGTGCCGCTGCGGCTGAACGCCACGCAGTTGGGATGATCGAAGTAATCCGCCTGCGCGCCCCAGGCGTAAAGCTGACGAGCCCGAATCAGCGGCTCCAGTTCTGGGATAACAGGCATTTCGACGCGATGCGTCCCGCCGTCGCCCCCTTCATCTTCATAGCTGGCGCCAAACAGATCGGGATAAAACACCGTTGGCACCCCCTGTTCACGCAGCAGGATTAAGGCATAGGCGAGGGGCTTAAACCAGGCTTCTACCGGCGCTTCCAGCGACTGCAGCGCCTGAGTGTCGTGGTTGGCGACCAGCGTGACCGCATGCCAGGGATCGGCCTGGACCAGTGAATTAGCGAAAACCTGGCTGAGATCGTAGTCGCTGCCCTGCGTTGACGCCTGATGGAAATTCAGATGCAGCGGCGCGTCGAACAGCAGGGTTTTGCCCTCTACCTGCTGGATATATTCCAGCAGCTTGTCAGTCTCGAACGACCAGTATTCGGCGACGATAAACATCGGCTCGTCGGCGACCTCCTGAATATGTTCGATCCACTCTTTATAGAACCAGGCGGGAATATGTTTCACCGCATCAAGACGAAACCCGGTGCAGGGCACCTGTTGCATCACCCAGCGCGCCCAGTACTTCAGCTCTTCGCGTACGGCGTTGTTGCGAAAATCGATATTCGCGCCCATCAGATAGTCGAAATTGCCCAGCTCGCTGTCTACCTGATTGTTCCAGCCGTCGGCGGTGTAGTCATTAACTATCTTGAAAACGCCGTTCTCATCCGGATTTTCGATATGGTCGACGCCGCTAAAGCACTTATAGTCCCAGACGAATTTTGAATATTTACCCGCTCGCGCCGGAAAGCTGAACCGCGTCCAGGCTTCGCACTCGATCACCTCATCGCTGATGTCGTCGCGGTTATCGGGATTGACGCGGTTGACGCGCACGCGCTCTTTCTCATCGGCGCCCATTTTATGGTTGACCACCACATCCAGCAGGACGCCGAGATTGTGCGTGCGAAGGGCATCCGCCGCAGCCAGCAGCTGCTGCTTGTCGCCATATTTGGTGGCAACGCTGCCTTTCTGCTCAAATTCGCCCAGGTCGAAAAGATCGTAGCTGTCGTAGCCGACGGAATAGCCACCCGATTCGCCTTTACAGGCAGGCGGCAGCCAGGCCATGGTGATGCCGATCTCGCTCAGCCAGGCGGCCTTTTCAGCGACTTCAGGCCAAAGCTGGCCGCCGTCCGGGTAATACCAGTGGAAAAATTGCAATAACGTCGGGTTGTGCATCTGCTGCGCTCCAGCGGGAAGGAAAAGCAAGTATGGAGCACGACGAAAAAAAGACGCACCGGCAGAACAACTCTTTTGTTCTCCGCGGTGCGTTTCAGAATCAGGAGAGGGGCTGGTTTTCCATCGGCACCATCACGCTGCCCTGTTTGCCATAGGCGTTGAGCACCGATTTCTGGCGGGTATTCTGGTTAACCAGCGTCGAAAGCTCGTTCATGCGATCCTGCAGCAGGCGCTTAACTTCACTTTCATTATCAAGGATATGGCGCAGCACCGGACGCAGCTGCTCCTGCGCCTGCGCAGAAGGCGAAGCGGCCTCGGTCGATCGCGCCAGCCGTTGCACCGCGCTGACGTAATCAACTTCTTTTTTGATCAAATCATCCCATTCGCCCTCAGCTGCAAGACGCAGCATTTGCTGGCTGAGATCGAGTAACTGCTGGTAAATGGTAATCAGTTGCGGTGCTAGTATCATTAAACGGCGTCCTGAATCTGAGGTTGAGGCTGGGCAACTTCCTTCCAGGCATCAGCAATATTACGCAGCAGCGCTTCGACCTCGACAATGGCCTCCACGTCATTACGTAAATTCGCCTGAAGGAGACGCCGCACCATATAGGCGTACAGCGAAAGCAGGTTGGTGGTGAGCTCATCGCCGCTCTCTTCTGCGAGACCCTGCTTAAGCCCGTTTTCAATAATGTTAATGGCTTTAGAGAGGGAAAGGCCTTTTCCCTCAATGTTACCGTCCTGCATAAACAGGCGAGCACGGATCAACGCGCTGAGCGCGCCTTCGAACAACATATTCACCAGCTGCTGCTGGCTGGCGCTCATCACGGCGCTTTCGACGCCGATTTTTGCATAGGCCTGTATGCCGTTTGCGGTGTACATGATCACTCCTTAGTAAAATCAGCTCTTGGAGCTGGAGCTGTTTGACGTATCGAACTGCTGCGTCAGATAGCTGCTGGTCTGGTTTAGCGAGTTCATTACAACGTCTAGCTGGGTAAATTGGGCTTTCAAACGTGTAATAGTGTTATTAATACGATCGTTAACCGAATTGTACTGTTCAGTCAGGTTGTTCAACGTCTTGCTGACGCCGTCAGTAGCGGACTGAATAATACCAGTGCTGGATAGCCAGCCGGTCAGGTTGCTGGAGATCTTTGTCGCGATGCCAGTGGTTTTGCCGTCACCGATAATCATCTCTTTCACGCCCGCCATATTTGAGTTCAGGCTGGTGTTCAGCTTGCTGGAGTCCAGATCCAGCTGACCGGTGGTGGGATCGGTAGTTACACCAATTTGCGCCAGAGTTTTAAAGGTTGAGGAACTGGCAGTATTGGTCAGCAGGCTTTTCAGCTGGCTCTGGATAGTGCGCAGCGTACTGTCGCCCAAGAGCGCGCCGTTGCTGGAACTCTGCGAGTCGGAACCTACATCGACGGCGGTATATTTGGTCAGGCTGGAGAAGGTGTCCTGCAGCGTATTATAGGCCGACACCCAGCTGGTGATGGCGTTGCTGGCTTTAGAGGTGTCGGTGGCAACCGTCAGCGTCTGATTGCCGCTGGTGGTATCGCTCAGATTCAGCGTAATGCCTTCCAGCGCGTCGCTGATAGTGTTGCTGCTGTTTTCGATAGCGATATTGTTAACGGTCAGCTTGGCGTTCTGCGCCGTCACGCTTTCCGTCATCGCATTGCTGCTGGCGCTGGCGTCATAGCCGACAATGCCCTGCAGCGTACTGTCGCCGGTAACTTTAATACTGCTGAGGGCGTTATCCGAACCGGTTTTATCAGAGGTGACGGAGAGGCGGTAGCTGCCGTCTGCGACTTTGATAATGCTGGCGGTAACGCCTGCATCGGCGCCGTTAATGGCGTCGCGCATACCGCTCAGCGAGGTCTGATCGCTGGTCAGCGTGATATCTTTGCTGGAGCCGTCCGCCAGCGCAATGCTCAGCGTGCGGCTGCTGACCGAGCTGTCGCCCAGCGCCGTGGTGTTGCTGCTCTGTACCGCTGAGGTCAGCGTCTGCGCCTGCGCCAGCTGCGACACGCTAATAGTGTATTTACCCGCTACGGTGCTGCCAGAGGTAATAGCGCTAAAGGCGCTAGAGCTGCTGGTCGCCGTCGTGGCAGTGAACAGGTCCGCGTTATTAAGCGTGGTGTTCGCCGTCTGGAAAGTGGTCAGCGCGCTTTTCAGCGTCGCGTAGGCGCTCAGCTTGGCGGTATAAGAAGACTGTTGGTTAGAGATCGGCGTCAGAGCGGCTTTTTCCGCCGTCTGCATGCTGTCGAGAATACTGCTTAAATCCAGGCCTGAACCGACACCCAGGGTAGAGATACTTGCCATGCTTGTTTCCTTATCATGTCGACACGGAGAGTGAATACCGGGGTTATCGGCGGCGAATGGGGAAAGTTTAAAGTTATTCCTGCCGGCGCGATAAAGCGAATAGCGCATATAGAGAAGGGTATTTCTAAGGCTAGAAAAAGGGCGATTTTCTTCTAAAGAAGTCGCAGGCGAGGGCGATAAAGATAAGCGTGACAGGTTGAAGGAAAAAAATTTCACCTGGTACTAAAAAAATTCTAAAGGTTGTTTAAGGGCAGACGATAACAACTTTGACGGCGCTGAAGCCGGCGGGTTGAAGCCCACACCTTAACCGAAAGACTTGATTAACAGGAATATTTATCATGGCCCAAGTCATTAATACCAACAGCCTCTCGCTGATCACTCAGAACAACATCAACAAGAACCAGTCCGCTCTGTCTACCTCTATCGAGCGTCTGTCTTCTGGTCTTCGTATCAACAGCGCTAAAGATGACGCTGCTGGTCAGGCGATTGCCAACCGCTTTACTTCTAACATCAATGGCCTGACTCAGGCTGCACGTAACGCCAACGACGGTATCTCTGCTGCGCAGACCACTGAAGGCGCGCTGTCAGAAATCAACAACAACTTACAGCGTGTACGTGAACTGACCGTACAGTCTCAGAACGGCACCAACAGCCAGTCTGACCTGGACTCCATCCAGGACGAAATCAAATCACGTCTGGACGAAATTGACCGCGTATCGGGTCAGACTCAGTTCAACGGCGTGAACGTGCTGGCAAAAGACGGCACCATGAAAATCCAGGTTGGCGCGAACGATGGCCAGACCATCTCTATCGACCTGAAGAAAATTGACTCTTCTACTCTGGGTCTGAATGGCTTTAACGTAAACGGCAGCGGTACTATCACTAACAAAGCGGCAACCGTTAGCGACCTGAACTCTGCTGGCGCGACGCTGAACGTAGGTACAGGTAATTATGACCTGACCACTACCAACAAGGCACTGACCACTGAAGCGGCAATCAGCAAGCTGGCTACTGGCGATACAGTTGCTGTTGGCGGTGCTACTTACACTTATGATGCTAAAGCGGGCAACTTCACTACTACCAAAACCACCGCTGGTGCGGATGAAGCGACCAAAACTTCTAACCGTGATACATTAGCTGCCACCCTGAAAGCGGATCCAGGTAAAACTGAAAGCGGTACCTATACTACCAAAACTGGTACTGTTAACTTCGATACCGATTCATCAGGTAAAATCACTATTGGCGGCCAGGCTGCATTTGTAGATGCTACCGGCAACCTGACCACCAACAATGCAACCGGTACCACTGCTGCAACCATGACCTCACTGCTTAAAATTGCAAGTGAGAATACTGACGGTGCTTCTCTGAACTTCAAGGGAACTGATTACACCGTTGCAGCGGGTGGTACTGCGACTACGTCAAGCATCGTTTCTTACAAGGCGTCAGTAAGCCCTGATGTGGTTCTGGCTGCAACTAAATCAGCTACGTCCACCATCACAATGAATTCCGGTGTATTGACTCAATCGATGGCCTTCGATGCGACTGGCAAATCATCTGACAATACCTACCAGGATGACAAAGGTGCCATCACTAAAGTTGCTGACTACACTGTATCTTATGCAGTAAACAAAGATAACGGCGCGGTAACCGTAGCGAGCTATGCGTCAGCAACTGACACTAATAAAGATTACTCTCCGACTATCGGTGCGGCAGTAAACGTCACTGCTGATGGTAAAATTACTACTGATGCAACCAGCGAAGGCACTGCAACTTCAGACCCACTGAAAGCTCTGGATGCGGCTATCAGCAACATCGATAAGTTCCGTTCTTCTCTGGGTGCGATTCAGAACCGTCTGGATTCAGCGGTAACCAACCTGAACAACACCACGACTAACCTGTCTGAAGCACAGTCTCGTATTCAGGATGCTGACTACGCGACCGAAGTTTCAAACATGTCTAAAGCGCAGATCATCCAGCAGGCTGGTAACTCAGTGTTGGCGAAAGCTAACCAGGTTCCGCAGCAGGTTCTGTCTCTGCTGCAGGGCTAATCGCCCTCTGGTGAACGACCTTAAACCCCGCCTCGGCGGGGTTTTTTTATGGCTGAAAACAGCGAATTAGTCACCATTACGTTACAGATCCTCGCCATTCTGCCGATAACTCCCTACAGAACATCACACCTTTTTTAGCCCGATTTTTCTTTTTCTGGAGTGGCTATGCGCTTCAATTATGACTTGTTACCTGGCGAGCAGCTGACCTTTGAGGAGATTGCGCTGCGTTACGCGCAGCAGCATCCCGATGAAAGGGCGCTTACCGTACGCGGGTTGCTGAGCCCGTCCACCAGTCATCGCACTTTACGCATTCGCGCGATCTTCGCCGGTGAAGAGAGCAACAGTCCGCTGGAAGATCTGCTGTTTATCTCTGACGATAACGAACGCAAAAACTACCTGCGCCGTTTCGAGCACTATCTGAAGTCGCAGGAGCCATTCGCCTATTTCCGCCGCAGCGAGGCGCAGCGCGACAATCTATGGCAGGTCATGGGTGAAAGCCGGGTCTACGCCATGATCGATCCTCACGCCGCCGCCGCGCAGAACCTGCTCGCCAGCCGCGGCTATCAGCTGGTGTTAATGCGCGAGGATGAGAACGAGGCGTACTGGCAGCTCTTCGATCCCCAGTCGCACCCCTGTTTTCCGCTTTCGCGCCGTATCCAGTTTATTGTGGTGCTGAGTACGCCGCAGCATAAGGTGCCAACGGCAGTGATGGCGGGCATGGAAGTCGGCCGGCGCGTCAAAGCCAGCGTATTGCAGCGCGCCAGCCAGGCGGAGTTTCTGGCAGCGGTAAAAGCGCGCTACGGCGGCTGCGTAATGACCGGCACGCGCCTGACCGATCGTCACAGCTGGCCCTGGGTAGAGGCATGCCATATCGACAGGCGGGAAAATGAGGAGGGGGGGCTGGCGGACAACAGCGTCGATAATGGCCTGTTCCTGCGCAGCGATCTGCAGCGCCTGTTTATCAATAAAATGATAAGCATTAATGGTGATTCAGGGCAGATACGCTTCCATCCTGATGCAGAAATCCAGCAAAGCATAAGCCCTTATTACCAGGCGCTGGAGGGGCAGGTCTGCGCCCTGTGGGAAGCGGTTCCGCTTGCCACGCGGCAGCGGCTGGGCGCGTTGGGTTAAGCGCCCTTATGAGAGCGGATCAATCCGCTCTCTGACATAACAAAAATGAAATAACCTCGCTTTTGCCCGCCTATTCACCCAATCAATCCCCCCTACAGAACTGGATAATCCTGCCGATAACTTCATTAACGCAGGGTAGTCAACGTGAACGATTTCTATACCGCCGAAGGCGTGATGGATAAACATTCGCTCTGGCAGCGCTACGTCCCGCTGGTGCGCCATGAAGCATTGCGTCTGCAGGTTCGTCTGCCAGCCAGCGTTGAGCTAGACGATCTGCTGCAGGCCGGTGGCATTGGCTTGCTGAATGCTGTGGAGCGTTACGACGCACTGCAGGGGACAGCATTCACCACCTACGCCGTGCAGCGCATCCGTGGCGCAATGCTGGATGAGCTTCGCAGCCGTGACTGGGCGCCGCGCAGCGTGCGACGTAACGCACGCGAAGTGGCGGGCGCGATGCATCAGGTCGAGCAGATGATGGGGCGTGCAGCCACCGAGCAGGAAGTAGCCGATCGGCTGAATGTTTCGATGGAAGAATACCGGCAAATTTTGCTGGATACCAATAACAGCCAGCTCTTCTCCTACGACGAGTATCGAGAAGAACACGGCGACAGCGCGGAGCTGGTCACGGAAGGGCATGAAGAGGCCAACCCGTTGCATCAGTTACTTGAAGGGAATCTGCGTGAACGCGTCATTGAAGCGATCGAAGCTTTACCCGATCGCGAAAAAATGGTGCTGACACTGTACTACCAGGAAGAACTGAACCTGAAAGAGATTGGAGCGGTACTCGACGTGGGAGAATCACGCGTCAGCCAACTGCACAGTCAGGCGATAAAACGCCTGCGTGCCCGACTAACGGGAGCGCGCTGACGGCTTCAGTTCCTGGCGATCTAAAAATAATAAAACCGGGGACTCAGCAATGGGAGCCAAATCCAAAGCCAGACCTTTAAGCCGTTATCTTAAAGATTACAAACATAGCCAGAGTCACTGTTCTCACTGTGGCAAAGTGCTGAACCGCATGGCGTTGGTGTTTCGCGGTCAGATCATCAATAAAGAGGCCATTGCGCGCATGGACCAGATGATTGATGAGCAGCTGTGGCTGAAATTACAGCCAGAACTGACCGCGCTGTGCCGTTTTTGTAGTGATATTTTTTGCAATACGCATCCTAATTACTTCGACATTATGGCATTCAAGCAGTACCTGTTTGAGCAGACGGAAATGAGCCACAGCACCATCCGCGAATATGTGGTACGGCTGCGTCGTCTGGACGATATGCTTAAGGCCAAAAATTTCCCGGCTGACCGCTTAAGCGGCAATAGCTGGCACGAATGCCTTGAGAATGATTTGCCTGATGCGGGCAATAATAACTACCGCATCGCGCTGCGCAAATATGACCAGTTTTTGGGGTGGCAGCGCAGCTAGCTGCCGAAGCGCTGGCACGCTGATCGACTCCGCTCAGGTGGAGACGTGTCAGAAATACCAGCGAAGCATTCAGTATGCCGCCGCGACGCACTTAACCTGGCGGCTACCTGAGAAGCGGGCAGCGCAACCTGTTCCTGTCATAAGGGAGGGGTTGTGCGATAGTCTTAAGTACGTCCCCCTGCTGCTTACCGCTGTTTAAAAATGCGAAAGCATCAGGTGACCTCTTCTTTTACGCGCGAAGGCAGATGATCCTTCGCGCAACTTCTGCAACACTGTAAAGATTACTGTGACAGCCCCGGAGGCCGCATTGTCTTTACATCTTCTTCAACAGTATCCACGTCTTGAGCTGCTCGGCGCGCCGACCCCGCTGGAGCATCTGCCACGCCTTTCCGACTATGTCGGCCGCGATATTTTTATCAAACGTGACGATGTCACGCCAGTCGCTCTTGGCGGCAATAAACTGCGCAAGCTGGAGTTCCTGGCGGCGGATGCGCTGCGCGAAGGGGCTGACGTATTGCTGACGGCGGGCGCTATTCAGTCTAACCACGTGCGTCAGACCGCCGCCGTCGCGGCAAAGCTTGGCCTCAAGTGCGTCGCGCTGCTGGAAAACCCGATTGGCACCGAGGCGGAAAACTACCTCAGCAACGGCAACCGGCTGCTGCTGGATCTCTTCGACTGTGAAATCGTGCTGGTAGAGGCGCTGAGCAATCCGGCGGCGCAGCTGGCGGCGCAGGCGGAACGCCTTGAAGCGCAGGGTTTTCGTCCTTATGTCGTCCCGGTTGGCGGCTCGAACTGGCTGGGCGCGCTGGGATATATCGAATGCGCGCAGGAAATCGCCCATCAGAGCGAAGGCGTGGTCGACTACGCCGCCGTCGTGGTGGCGTCCGGCAGCGCAGGCACCCATGCCGGGCTGGCGGTCGGGCTGGAGCAGCTGCTGCCGCAAACCGAGGTGATTGGCGTTACCGTTTCGCGGACAACAGAGCAGCAACTGCCGGTGGTAGACAGCCTGCGTCAGCAGCTGATTAGCAAGCTAGAGCTGACCAGCACCGCGCCCGTTACGCTGTGGGACGACTACTTTGCACCGCGCTACGGCGAGCCGAACGAGGAGGGGATGGAAGCGGTCAAACTGCTGGCTCGCCTGGAAGGCATTCTGCTCGATCCGGTTTATACCGGCAAAGCGATGGCTGGCCTGCTGGACGGCATCAGCCAGAACCGCTTCCGTCGCGAAGGGCCGCTGCTCTTTGTGCATACCGGCGGTGCGCCGGCGTTATTTGCTTATCATCCTTCGGTCTGAGCAGCCGGAAAAAAAACGTTTATACTGCGCAAGTTACTGAAGCAGTACCGGGCGGCGCGCAAGCGCTGCCTGACAACACACACATCACATACTAATAAATGGGGTAGATATGATTTTTTCTCGTGTTGGTCGCCATCTGGCGATGGGCGTGATGGCGGCGGCGATGATTGTCGGCGTTAATATCAAGACGCACGCGGCGGAAAACCTGCTGGCGCAGATCAAAGACAAAGGCGAGCTGCGCGTCGGCCTGGAAGGAACCTATCCGCCGTTCAGCTTTCAGGATGAAAACGGCAAGCTTACCGGCTTCGAAGTCGAGTTCGCGCAGCAGCTGGCGCAGCATATGGGCGTAAAAGCGAAACTGCAGCCGACCAAATGGGACGGCATGCTGGCGGCGCTGGACTCTAAACGTATCGACGTGGTGATCAATCAGGTGACCATCTCCGAGGAGCGCCAGAAGAAGTATGACTTCTCCACGCC
>NZ_DJDN01000040.1:54918-77266 GCF_002431095.1 Pantoea sp. UBA5923
CACGCCCTATACCATCTCCGGCGTGCAGGCGCTGACGATGAAAGCCAAAGCGGGCAGCATCAACAAGCCGGAAGATCTGGCGGGTAAAAAAGTCGGCGTCGGCCTCGGCACCAACTATGAGCAGTGGCTGCGCAGCAACGTAAAAGGCGTCGATATTCGTACTTATGATGACGACCCGACTAAATATCAGGATCTGCGCTCTGGTCGTCTGGATGCGATCCTGGTCGATCGTCTGGCCGCGCTGGATCTGGTGAAGAAAACCGGCGACACCATGGCGGTAGCGGGCGCGCCGTTCTCACGTCTCGCCTCAGGCGTGGCGCTGCGCAAAGGCAACGAGGATCTGCTTAACGCGGTGAATCAGGCGATTGCAGCGATGCAGAAAGATGGTTCGCTGGCCAAACTGTCTGAAAAATGGTTCGGCGCGGATGTGACTAAGTAATGCAGGAAAGTCTCAAACTGGTGCTGGATTCAGCACCTTTTTTATTAAAAGGCGCGCTCTTTACGCTACAGCTCAGCATCGGCGGCATGTTTTTCGGCCTGGTGCTGGGCTTCGTGCTGGCGCTGATGCGGCTGTCGCGCTTCTGGCCGGTTAGCCTGCTCTCCCGCTTTTACGTCTCGGTATTTCGCGGCACGCCGCTGATCGCTCAGCTGTTTATGATCTACTACGGCCTGCCGCAGTTCGGCATCGAGCTTGATCCCATTCCCTCCGCCATGATTGGCCTGTCGCTTAATACCGCCGCCTACGCCTCGGAGTCACTGCGCGGCGCGATTGCGGCCATTGAGCGCGGCCAGTGGGAAGCGGCGGCGAGCATCGGCATGACCCGCTGGCAGACGCTGCGCCGGGTGATCCTGCCGCAGGCGGCGCGTACGGCGCTGCCGCCGCTCGGCAACAGCTTTATTAGCCTGGTGAAGGATACCTCGCTGGCGGCGACCATTCAGGTGCCGGAGCTGTTCCGTCAGGCGCAGCTCATTACCTCGCGCACGCTGGAGGTTTTTACCATGTACCTGGCGGCGTCACTGATCTACTGGGTAATGGCGACGCTGCTGTCGGCGCTGCAAAACCGGCTGGAAAAACGGGTCAATCGTCAGGATGAGGAGGCGAAATGAGCGCCATTGAGATCACCGGACTGGTGAAAACCTTTAACGGCCAGACGGTGCTACACGGCATCGACCTGGAGGTCGCTTCCGGCGAAGTGGTGGCGATTATCGGTCCGAGCGGCTCCGGGAAAACGACGCTGCTGCGCTGCATCAACCTGCTGGAGACGCCGGACAGCGGCACCATCAAAGTCGGGGAGATCGCTATCGACGCCAGGCTGGCGCAGACGAAGCAGAAAGAGCAGGTGCGTCAGCTGCGCCAGCAGGTCGGCTTTGTATTTCAGAACTTCAATCTGTTTCCTCACCGCTCGGTGCTGGAAAACATTATTGAAGGGCCGGTCATCGTTAAAGGCGAGCCTAAAGGGGAAGCGGAGGCGCGCGCCCGCGCGCTGCTGGAAAAAGTCGGATTGCAGGGCAGGGAGAGCAGTTTTCCGCGTCGGCTGTCCGGCGGTCAGCAGCAGCGCGTCGCCATTGCTCGTGCGCTGGCGATGCGTCCGCAGGTGATCCTGTTTGACGAGCCGACCTCGGCGCTCGATCCTGAACTGGTGGGCGAGGTGCTCAACACCATTCGCGCGCTGGCGCAGGAGAAACGCACCATGGTTATCGTCACCCATGAGATGAGCTTTGCCCGCGACGTAGCGGATCGGGCGATTTTTATGGATCAGGGCCGCATCGTTGAGCAAGGCCCGGCGAAAGCGTTGTTTAGCAATCCGCAGCAGGCGCGTACTCGCCAGTTCCTTGATAAATTTTTAAATCAGTAATGGATACGCCTCTGCGGAGGCGTATCTGCCTTGACTGACAATCCTCTCTCCTGGCTCAAGGGTCAGCTCGCCGCGCCATCAGGAGGCGGGACGCAAAGATAAGCGGCTGGCCGCTATTATTCCCGCGCGTTAACACAGTTATTTATTCACGCTTAAACAATCTGGTGCAAAGTCATTAATTATTTCTGCCTGGCATATATCAATATCTGGCTTTTCGGCATTAGGGTTACTCCTATTTACCCGGTAAAGCAACGGGCATTATAATTGCCGCTCTGCCTGTTTAGTTATTAACAGTTAACTAAAAAATAGCCTGCATCCTGAACGTAAAGAAAAAGCGAAACGCGTAAACGATTGTTAATTCAGGGCCAGCGCAATATTTTTAAGAGTTTCGCTAGAGTCAGTAGCAAGGGAATAGCGAATAATCGCCAGATAATCCTAAAAGTGTCATTCCCTTTTTCCTTTCCGATTTAAATTTCTGACCTACACAGCAGGAGTCAAATCATGAGCAACATCAAGTCAGATGAAATATCATGGATCAATACCCTGAAGGGCGCCTGCATACTGCTGGTCGTGCTGTATCACACCGTACTGCCCGGCTTTGAAGGCACCCTGAAGTATCTCTCTGCTGGCTGGATACCGGCAGAAATATGGGTACAGTTTAATACGGTGCTGTCACCGTTGCGTATGCCCGCCTTTTTCTTTGTATCAGGACTGCTGGCCACCAATGGCATTTTAAACCGCCCCTGGAAGCAGGTCTTTACCAGCCGTATTACCAATCTTTTCTATCTCTACATTCTGTGGGGCTTTATTCAGTGGTGGTCTATCACCGGCATCTCGACTGAAATTACCGGGCAGCGTATTTCTCAAAACCTGAACGCCGCCTATGCCGGCTCGCTGTTTGAATTTTTAAAGCTCACTTTTATGGCGATGAGCACCTCCTGGTATCTCTACGGGCTTGGCTTATATTTCCTCTGCGCCAAAATATTCCGCCAGCATAAAGTGGCCCTGTTAGCGGTCGCGGTGATCCTTAATTATCTTGCCATTGAGAAAATTATTCCCATGTGGGGGCCGCAGAGCGTCGCGCAATATTTTGTGTTCTTCCTGCTGGGCGTATTCTGGAGCCCGATAATGCTGCGCCTGAGCGAGTGGCGCCGTGAAAACTGGACGCCCTGGGCGATACTGGCGGCGCTCGCTGGCATCCATGTGATTTTCGGCCTCGATAAGAGCCTGTTTATGTGCATCATCGCGGTGCTGGTGAGCGTGGCGGTCTGCCGCTGGCTTAATCAACATTTCAGCATGCGCTTTATGAACTGGATAGGGCGCAATACGCTGCAAATCTACGTTATTCACCGCATTTTCATTGAGTTCTTCGGCATGTCGGCGATTCTGTTCGCCCAGCGTCACCATCTGTTCGAGCAGGCCTGGTTCTCTTTCCTGTGGGCCAGCCTCTATCCGGTGGCGATAGTCGGCCTTTGTTCGCTCTGCTCGGTAGCGGTGTGGTCGGTGACCAATCGCGGACTGGGGCAGTCGCTGTTTATCTTCCCGACGCTGATTGGGCTGAAGCGCGCCCGCTCCGCGGCCTGAAAAAAAGCCCCGCGCAGGCGGGGCTGAGAATGAATGCAACGCAGCGGGCTTCAGGCCCGCTGTTTGCTTAACTCTTTACGCGGTTAGCGAAGCTTTTGCGCAGCTTCTGCAGTTTCGGCGGGATGACCGCCATGCAGTAGCCGTTGCGCTGGCCCGCGCCCTCCCAGTAATCCTGATGGTACGCCTCGGCGGGATACCACTCTTTCAGCGGCTCAATAGTCGTGACCACCGGATCCTGATGATCCTGCTGCGCGCGCGCAATGGCGGCGACCGCTTCCGCTTCCTGCTCTGGCGTAGCCGGGAAGATGGCGGAGCGATATTGTGTGCCGATGTCGTTGCCCTGGCGGTTAAGCTGGGTAGGATCGTGGGTAGCGAAGCTGATATCCAGCAGATCGCCATAGCTCACTTTTTCGGGGTCGAATCCTATGCGAATCGCTTCTGCATGACCGGTCGCGCCGCTGCATACCTGCTCATAGGTCGGGTTCGGGCGCGCGCCGCCGGTATAGCCGCTTTCAACCGACTCCACGCCGATCACATCTTTAAAAACCGCTTCGGTACACCAGAAACAGCCGCCTGCGATCACTGCGTATTCGATTGCCATAATGCTTAACTCCTGTCGAGGTCGAGAAAGAGAGAGTAAGGACGGCGGCGATCCTTTTCAACCTGCGCATGGTGAGATTTGTCCGCGAGACGCTAAATCAGCATCTCCGGTTTAAACTGGCCGCTGCGATCGAGCACGCGGTCGCCCATGATGGTAAAGCGGCCCTCGCCGGTATAGTGCAGCGTAGGAGGGAACTCCGGT
The DNA here is from genome assembly GCF_002431095.1 of Pantoea sp. UBA5923. Lineage (NCBI taxonomy): Bacteria > Pseudomonadati > Pseudomonadota > Gammaproteobacteria > Enterobacterales > Erwiniaceae > Pantoea > Pantoea sp. UBA5923. The sequence continues at coordinate 59,161 of NZ_DJDN01000040.1, forward strand.
TCGTCAGCGACATGCGCCTTTACGATTTCGAAAATAAACAGGTTGTAGTTATCCACCATCGAATCGTCATAGAGCTGGCACTCAAAGCTGGCGAAACACTCGTTAATCAGCGGGGCGTTCACGACGCTGGCAGGCCCGGCAGTCAGATCGAAGGCGTCAAACTTATCCAGTTTGTCGCCGTGGCTGTTGCCAATAGCGACGACTTTATCGATCAGATCCGCCGAGGGCACGTTCAGCACGCACTGGCCGCTGTCGCGGATCAGCGCATGGCTGTGGTTCATGCTGGAGATCATGCAGCCGACCAGCGACGGCGAAAATTCCAGCACCGTATGCCAGCCGAGGGTCATGATGTCGCTGTGCGTGCCGAACTGCGAACTGAGCAGCAGCACCGGGCCTGGCTCCAGATATTTGCGCGCCTTGCTGACCGGAAAGGCGGTTTTGTGCAGACGTTGGCTCATGGCATTTCCTTGTTTCGGGGCGATGCCATTAAGTGTAGAAGCTACAGGTCGATCACCAGCGCTTTACTGCGGCTGCGCGAGCAGCAGAGCGCGATTTGTTGACGCGGCGCAGATTTTTCCTCCTCCGACTGAACGGTGTCGCGGTGGTCCGCCTCGCCTGACAGCACCGGCGTCAGGCAGGCGCCGCACAGCCCCATTTCGCAGGAAAGCGGCACGTCAACGCCATTCTCCAGCAGCACGCGGGCGATAGTCTTATCCGCAGGCACCGGCCAGCTGGTGCCGGTAGAGGCCAGCGTGACGGTAAAGCTCTCGCTCTCTCCCTGCGCGGGCGGCGGGGCGGCCGCGCTAAAGGCCTCTGTATGCACCTGATCTGCGCGCCAGCCCAGCGCCTGCGCCTGCTGCTGGAGGTGCGTCATAAAGCCTTGCGGACCGCAGAGATAGAGATGCGCGCCGCTCTCAGGCGCGCGCAGCGGCTCGGGCAGATGCTGGCGTGGGCTGTTGCCCTCGGCGCTGCACAGGATTTCGCTATAACCATGACGGAAGGGGCGAAGCAGATGGCGCGCCAGCGCCGCGTCCTGACGCTGTTTCACGTAATAGTGCAGCGAAAAAGAGACGCCGTCGGCATCGAGCTGCGCCGCCATCGCCAGCAGCGGCGTCAGGCCAATGCCCGCAGCGACAAGCACCACCCGCTGCGCCGCCACCAGCGGAAAAAGATTGCGCGGCGCGGAAATCGTGAGCCGCTGGCCCAGGCGCAGCTGCTGATGAATATAGCGCGAGCCGCCGCGCGAATCGGCCGCCAGCCCGACGCAGATCAGGTAGCGATCCTGACGCAGGGGCGAGCCGGTCAGCGAATATTGCCGCACCATGCCGTTGCCCAGCTGCAGGTCGATATGCGCGCCCGCTTCCCAGCGCGGCAGCGGCTCGCCGTCGTCGCGCACCAGGCTCAGCGCAACGGCATGACGTCCCTGGCGCGACAGGCCATCGACAATGACCGTAAAGGTTGTCATCTCATTACCTCGCTAGACCAGGAAAAATTCGCCGTAGCCCTGCTTTTTCAGGCCGCGACGGTAGGCGATAGAGCTGCGATCGGCCGGGATATGCGCCTCCAGCGTCAGATCGAGCGGCAAACGCTCCGGCATCTGCGTCTCTACCATCAGGCGATCCTCTTCAAACACGCGATGGTTAAAGGCGTGTACATCCTCAACCGGTATGTGCAGGTCGAAGTTGCGCGCGATGGGCGCGAACATGCGCGTTTTGCGCGCTGAGACCGGCGAGGCGGCGTTCATGATGACCAGCCGCGCCGCATCGGGGAAGTGCACCGTCAGCGTGGCGGTAAAGGGGAGATACATCTCAAAATGACGCAGCCACTGAAAGTCTTCCGGCGCCTGCTGCTCCGACCCTGCCGCAAAGTTGGATACGGAACTCCAGTAGTCCACCGCAAAACCATACTCTGTCTCAACAGGGTTGTAGGGCGGTACCTCCTGGTTGTCTGGGTCGGCGAAGGTTTCGCTGTGTACCCAGGCGAAGTGCGCCACGTCGAGAAAACCCTCTACCTGACGTCCGGCAAACCCGGCGACGTCAAAAGGGGGGCAGTTGATCTGCTGAAAGCCGGCGTCGTGCCAGTGCGGCATCTGCGGCAGCGCGGCGGGATTGTCGGCGTCTGGTGCCAGGCAGACCCAGACCAGTCCAAAACGCACCTCTACCGGAAAGCTGATGAGGTTGAGCTTGGCGGGTACCGGCTGGCCAGGACTGGAGGGAATGCGGTTGCAGCGGCCATCTTCGCCGAAGCGTAGCCCGTGATAAGGGCAGATAATGCCGTACTCGTCGTGAAAGCCGAGCGTCAGCGGCACGCCGCGATGCGGGCAGACATCTTTCGCGGCGACGATCTGCTCATTAATGCGATAGAGCACCAGCTGCTCGTCAAGCAGTACCGCTTTCATCGGCGCGGGGCCGACGTCGCAGAGACGCGCCACCGGATGCCAGCAGCGCGCCAGCCGCAACCAGTCGTCGGGTTCAAAAGTGCAATGGGCCGGAGGCGCAGGTTGTTTCATAGCGATGACCTTTCTGAGAGGTAAGGGGTGATGCGAACATTGTGGACAGAGCAGGGTGCAACGATCCATCATCGTTTTTTCAGTCAGGTGTTGCGTTAAACAGTACAGGTGACCCATGCTGCCTTTTTCACGTTTCTCACACTATTTCCTGGAGCTGGCGCGCAGCGGCAGCTTACGCAAGGCGGCGGAACAGCTGCACGTCTCCGCTTCAGCGATTAACCGGCAGATCCTGCAGGCGGAGGAGGAGCTTGGCATGCGCCTGTTTGAGCGCCTGCCGGATGGTATGCGCCTGACCAGCGCGGGCGAGCTGCTGCTGGACGATCTGCGTCGCTGGCAGCGAGAATATCAGCGTACCCGCCAGCGTTTTGATGAAATACAAGGTCTGCGGCGCGGGCACGTCAGTCTCGGCATGATTCAGGCGCTGAACGAAGGGGCGATTGCCGATGCGCTGTCGCAAATTGCGCAGACGCACCCCTGGCTGCGCCTCGATCTCAGCGTGCATGACAGCGCGCAGATTAGCGAGCAGGTGCGGCTGGCGGAGCTGGACGCCGGGCTGGTGCTGGATCCACAGGGGCAGGCGGGGTTGAGCGTGATGGCCTTTGCAGAACTGCCGATTGGCGTCGTGCTGCCGGCCGGGCATGTGCTCAGCGGACGCGATACGCTCTCTACCGGCCAGCTCAGCGCCGAGCGGCATATTATTCCCGGCCCGCCGCTGGTGGTGCATGAACGGGTAGAGATGCTTTACCGCCGCCATAGTTTGCAGCCGGAAAACGTCATTACCTGTAACGACATTCGCCTGATCAAATCGCTGATCAGGCAGGGCAGCGGCATCAGCATGTTAAGTCTGCTGGACGTGATGGATGAGGTCGAGCGGGGTGCATTCAGCTTCGTGCCGCTGCGCGACAGTAGCGTCAGGCCGCTGACGCTGGCGTTATGTTGCGCGCCGGCCCGACAGCTGTCCCGCGCCGCTCAGCAGGTTATCCAGCAGCTGACCGGCGTTATCGAGTCATTAAATGTGCCGCGCTGAGCGCCGGTATTTGTCTTAAAATCAGCGAATAACGCACTTTTTGTAAATTAACGTAAAGCGGCATCCTGGCAGGTTTAGTGGAAGCCGTAATTAAGCTATAAGTCCTCTACCACGCCAACCTGCTTAGGGTTTCACCTTACACGATGACGACTCTGCGACCTCTGCTGACGCTTGTGTTAGCCTCTGCTTTTCTGCTTGGCGGCTGCTCCCGTCATTCCACTGATACATCCGTCCAGAACGATACGCAGGTCAGCGATGGGAGCCTGGGCGATCAGCCCGATCTCATTCCGGTCGTGGCGGCATTGCACGATCAGATGCACACCTGGCACGGCACGCAATATCAGTGGGGCGGCACCGAGCTTTCCGGCGTCGACTGCTCAGGTTTTGTCTGGCGAACCCTGAAAGACCGCTTTAACCTGCCGATGGATCGCGTCACCACCACGGAGCTGTTGAAGATGGGCAAACGCATCGCCCCGCGCGATCTGCAGCCGGGCGATCTGGTCTTTTTCCGCATCAAGGGTGGTATGCATGTTGGCTTCTATGATACCGACCAGCACTTCTTCCATGCTTCGGTCAGTCAGGGGGTAGTGCGTTCCGCGCTCGACAATCCTTACTGGCAAAAAGTCTTTTATCAGGCGCGGCGACTGCCGAAAGAGTATAACGCGCAGATCACCCTCAATAAGGGCAGCGGCTTAGCGCTGGCGCGTCAGTAACCGCGCCGTCTCGATGAGCGATTCAGTGGTATAAAGCCCGCCTGCAGGCGGGCTTTTTAATTAATGACGAATGGCGCAGCCGCACTGGCCCATTTCACCCAGTACCGCTTTACCCTGATGGGAGTGGCGCACGCGCAGTTCGCCGTGACGCCAGGCGCCATCTTCCTCCGCGCGGTTGAGCAGCAGACGATTAAGCGCTTCCGCTACCAGCAACGCGCGCGGCTGCGCCCAGGTGGTCAGATGCCACGTTGAGGCGTTCGCCTCTTCACTGTCGCCGAATCCGGTAACGGCGACGTGCGCACCCTGACCAAAATCGCGCACCGCCTGCAACGCGCCAAACGCCAGCAGATCGTTATCGCAGAACAGTGCCTGAATACGCTCCGCTGCGCGGGCGCGCTTCAGATAGTGCATCATCGCCTGATAGCCGCTGTCGCGGTCATCTCCCGACCCTGCGGCGGTCAGGTGCTGATTTACCGTCTTTCCGGCTGCGGCTAAAGCGCTGCTGAAGCCATCAATACGCGCAGGATCGGCGCAGGTTGCCTGTTGCAGATAGCCGAAACGCTGGTGGCCCTGCGCCAGCAGAAGCTGACCCATTTCCGCGCCGGCGGCGAAGCCTTCCAGATTCAGGTCGTCCAGCGCGATAAGCGGAATCTTCCCGGCGGCGGCGCAAAAGGCAGCGCTGAAGCGACCGGAAAGGTGAATCGCGGCGCTCAGCAGCGGCGCCAGCTGCCGCGCGCGATCGTCCGCTGCGGCGTCAACCAGCAGCGCCGCGCAGCCGCGCGCGTTAAGCTGGCGGTTAACTTCCTGCAGCAGCGCTGCCGTCTGCGGATGGCTGAAATCAGCGCTCAGCACGCCGACTGTTTTACAGGTGTTGTTATACATTCAGAAGACCCTGTTAAGGTGAATAGAGGTCTCTGTACCATAAAGGAAATGGCCCGGGTTTCACAATGACTCTGCGCGCGCCAGCTGCAGTTCGCGCATGCCCAGCGTGCGGGTCGCCAGCACCGATTGCTGGGCGAACAGGCTCGCCTGCTCGACGGCTTTATTGAGCGGCACGCCGCCCAGCAGGCCGGCGGTCAGTTCGGCGGTAAAAAGATCGCCGGTGCCTTTGGGTGGGTTGTCGTAATGTGGATGCTCGGTGATAAAGGTCTCTTTCGCCGTCACGCAGAACACCTGCATGCTGCGACGCGCCTCATCGCGCGTGGCGCTGGTCACCACCACCCATTCAGTGCGCGCGCCAAGCAGCGAGCGCGCGGCGTCAATAATTTCCGCGTCGCTCTCCAGCTGCGCGCCGCACAGGCAGCCCAGCTCAAAGCGGTTGGGCGTCAGCCCTGTCGCCAGCGGCGCAAGCTGTTCACGATAGTGCGTCGCCAGCTGCGGATCGACATAGAAACCGCTGTCGTCATCGCCCAGCACCGGATCGATAATCACCGGCAGCTGAGGGTTTTTCTCGCGCATCAGCCGCAGCCAGCGCGCCAGCGTCACCGCCTTGTCGGTCGATTTCAGATAGCCCAGCACCACGGCGCGCGCGGCGCTGTCGAGATTGCGATCCGCCAGCGCGGTCAGATAGCCCTCAAACCAGGGCTGAGGGATTTCACCGCCGTAGCAGCTGGCGTAGTGGGGCGTATTACTCAGCAGCACCGTAGGCACCGCCACTACTTGTAACCCATGACGGCGCAGCGCGGGTACGGCGATGCTGTTGCCTACGCTGCCGTAAACGACCTGGGACTGAACAGAGATAACGTCGATAATTTCGCCGCCCGCGGCGTCGGATACCTGAAACATACTGCTCTCCTTGTTAGCACTCCACTGCCCCAGTATACAGCCCGCGCAGCGGGTTGCGGCGAGTGCCTGCATCGTCGGAATGTGCTTTTTTCCCGCTTCGCTTAACGCCCGCAACCCTTGCAGGAGGATAGATAGCGGCAGGGAAGAAACAGGATAAACGGCTGCAAATTCGCAAAAAATGCCGCGCAACTGGCAAATATGAGAAGGCCGACTACACTTAATCGCGACGATGTTTTCAGTCAGGTTGATATGTCTGTGAAGGTTTTAAAACGTAGTGGCGTTCTATCCGATTTTTCAAGCTGGTATCCGCAGTTTTTGCCCTGCACTTTAACCCCTGCTCAGCCGTTTCGGCTGTCGAATCCGCAGACGGTCACCCTCGCTAAAACATCTTACTTTCTATGGCGCGTTGACGAGCCAGGCCTCTGACCTGACAAGCCGCGAATCGGACGCGCCCGAATCAACAACAGGAGAAGACACGTGACCCAAGCGGCGAATGAACATGCCTCGCTTCCTGCGCTAAGCGGCGGTCTTTATGCCTTCTTTTTTGACGTAGACGGCACCCTTGCCGCTATTCAGCCGCAGCCTGACGCCGTTTTCATTCCAGAAAACGTTCGCCAGCAGCTGCAACAGCTGTCATCCCTTTGTCACGGCGCGCTGGCGCTGGTATCGGGTCGGCCAGTTGCGCAACTCGACGCGCTGGCCGCGCCCCTTATTGCGCCTGCCGCTGGCGTACACGGCGCCGAGCGTCGCGATGCGCAGGGCGAGCTGCACCAAATCACTCTGGAGCCTGACGTCGCCGAGGCGTTGCAGCAGCAGCTGCAAGAGGCGATGGCGCGCTGGCCAGGCACGTTACTTGAGGCCAAGGGTATGGCCTTCGCGCTGCATTACCGTCAGGCGATGCAGCATGAGCAGGATGTGCTCGACCTGGCCGAACAGGTCGTGAAGCGCTTCCCGGCACTGACGCTTCAGCCGGGAAAATGCGTTGTGGAGATTAAACCGCAGGGAGTAGATAAAGGCGAAGCTGTGCGCGCCTTTATGCGAGAAGCGCCTTTTACCGGTCGAATCCCGGTATTTGTCGGAGACGATCTGACGGATGAGAAAGGATTTATCGCCGTAAACGCCATGCAGGGCATTTCCGTAAAGGTTGGACAAGGTTCCAGTCAGGCGCGCTATCGACTGCCAGACGTCGAGGCGGTATATGCGTGGCTGGAGCGATTACTATTACAAATAAAACAAGACAACGTGGGTAAGGAGTAAAGGTTATGAGTCGTTTAGTGGTCGTATCTAACCGAGTAGCCATTCCTGATGGGAAAAAAGCCAGCGCAGGCGGCCTCGCCGTCGGCATTCTTGACGCGCTAAAAACCACCGGAGGATTGTGGTTTGGCTGGAACGGGGAAATCAGCGAATTTTCCGGAGAAGAGGAAGACGAACTCGTACAGGCAGAACATGACGGCATCTCCTACGCCGCGCTGCCGCTGAGCCAGAACGATTACGATCTGTATTACTGTCAGTTCTCCAATACCGTAATCTGGCCCGCGTTCCATTACCGTCTCGATCTGGTGCAGTTCCAGCGCGAAGCCTGGGACGGCTACTGCAGCGTCAATGAGATGCTGGCGCAGCGCCTGAAGCCGCTGATTAAGCCGGACGACACCCTGTGGATCCACGATTATCATCTGCTGCCGTTCGCCGCCGCGCTGCGTAAGCAGGGCATTAATAACCGCATTGGCTTCTTCCTGCATATCCCGTTCCCGACGCCGGAAATTTTCAACGCGCTGCCTCCGCATAAAGAGCTGCTGGAGATGCTGTGCGAATACGATCTGCTGGGCTTCCAGACGGAATCGGATCGCGTGGCCTTCCTTGACTGTCTGAGCCAGCTGACGCAGCTGCAGAATAAAGGCGAGAAGAAACACCGCGCCTTCGGCAATACCTTTATGACCGAGGTTTACCCTATCGGTATCGAGCCGGACAGCATCAAAGAGATGGCTGAAGGCCCGCTGCCGCCCAAAATGGCGGCGATGAAGCGCGAACTGGGCGATGCGAAAAACATCATCGCCTGTGAACGCCTCGACTATTCGAAAGGGCTGCCGGAGCGTTTCCTGGCGTATGAAGCGCTGCTGGAAAACTTCCCGGAGCATCGCGGCAAAATCCGCTATTCGCAGATTGCGCCGACCTCGCGCGGTGATGTGCAGGCCTATCAGGATATTCGTCACCAGCTGGAAACCGAGGCCGGGCGCATCAACGGTAAGTACGGTACGCTGGGCTGGACGCCGCTCTACTATCTCAACCAGCACTTTGACCGTCGTCTGCTGATGAAGATTTTCCGTCTGACCGACGTCGGTCTGGTGACGCCGCTGCGCGACGGCATGAACCTGGTGGCGAAAGAGTATATCGCCGCGCAGGACCCGGACGATCCGGGTGTGCTGGTGCTGTCGCGTTTTGCTGGTGCTGCCAACGAGCTGACCTCGGCGCTGATCGTCAATCCTTACGATCGTGACGAAGTAGCGGCGGCGTTGAACAAGGCGCTGACCATGCCGCGTACAGAGCGTATTTCGCGCTACAACGATATGATGGCGGTTCTGCGCAAAAATGATATTACGCACTGGCGTGAAAGCTTCCTGAAAGACCTGTGGGAAATTCCGCCGCGTAGCGAAGATCACAGTACGGTAAATAAAGTGGCGACCTTCCCTAAACTCGCCTGATGTCCACGGCGGCCTGTTAATACGGGCCGCCGTTTGTTTTTATCCCGTTACCGCCTTTTCTCTCCAGCCTCGCTAAAGCATTCCGTTACCGTAAAAACCCGGCACAGAGCGGCATTTGTTGCTTTACCCGCCACTCATGAAAAAAAACGCTTTTTTTGTGCGCGCAGGCCTAAAGTCTGGCGTCCTGATGCCGATAGTTAGAAGTCATAAAAGTGTCAACTTCGCCATTCATTCATATCTCTAATGTAACTCATTGTTACATCTACTGTCCCCGGCTTTACGTCCACTGTTAAGCGTTAACGATTCGTTGCGTAAATGCGCCGGTTCTTCGCCGTCTCTCTTTACGTTTCGCTTACTCACTCCAGGTAACATTTGCCCTAAGTGATTAATTTTTAAATGGTTGTCGACAGCCATTTTCAGAGCTTTATGCTGCCTGAGTGTGGTGATGCGGCTACTTATAGGGTGGTAAGCGCAATGTTAAAGATAATAGATCGACTCTCCGGCTATCTGAGAGATACATCATGTTTGTAAGGGGAATAAGCCCATTTCTAGGACGAAATATAAGTGAAATAAAGCAAAATTGAACAAAAAACAGACAAAGTAAAAGCGGAACTGAAGGGTTGAGGAAAAAATTTGCCTTAAAAGTGTGATGCAGATCACACTTTATCTAAAATTTCACATCCCTGTCGTTGTATGTGCAAATCAGACGGGATAGATTTGCGTTGTTTTAGGAATAGTCTTAAAGAAGTGTAAAAAGACGTCACGGAAGAGCGCAATAATTTAAAAAAGAATGGCCCTGGGGTTTTGACTAACGCTGTAAAAATGTCGCAAAAGACATAAAGCAGACTTCAGAGTACGTTTGGTTTTTGGCTGTAAATTTTTGCCATCTTTAGATTTAACAACCAGCAACCCGAAGCGCAGAGGGTTTTTTCTGCGATGCTCTAACGTCGCGTCTGTCAGGATGGAAAAAATGGGTACATCTGATTTACTTAAACATATTTATGATATCAACCTGTCTTATTTACTGCTTGCACAGCGATTAATTAACCAGGAAAAAGCTTCTGCAATGTTTCGCCTCGGAATTGATGAAGAGATGGCTAACGCATTGTCGCAATTAACTCTGCCTGAAATGGTAAAGTTAGCGGAAACCAACCAGTTGGTTTGTCAGTTCCGTTTTAACGATCACAACATTATTAATCGACTGACGCAGGAATCCCGCGTGGATGATTTACAACAAATCCACACCGGAATTTTATTATCCAGCCGTTTGCTGCGTAATGTTTCTAAAGAAGAAGCGCCGGCGAAAAAGAGGGCGATGTAAATGTCAGATAAAAGCATTGTCCAGGAAGCGCGCGATATTCAGCTCGCCATGGAATTAATTTCGCTGGGCGCACGCTTGCAAATGCTGGAAAGCGAAACCCAGTTAAGCCGCGGCCGTCTGATTAAACTTTATAAAGAGCTGCGCGGCAGCCCGCCGCCGAAAGGCATGCTGCCGTTCTCTACCGACTGGTTTATGACGTGGGAGCAAAATATTCACGCTTCTATGTTCTGTAACGCCTGGCAGTTTATGCTAAAAACCGGTATGGCAACCGGCGTAGATGCGGTTATTAAAGCTTACCGCCTCTATCTTGAGCAGTGTCCGCAATCGGACGAGGGCCCGCTGTTGGCGCTGACGCGCGCCTGGACCCTGGTGCGATTCGTTGAAAGTGGCATGCTGGAACTGGATGACTGCAAAAGTTGCAACGGCAGTTTTATCAACCATGCGCATCAGCCGGTCGGCAGCTTTGTCTGCAGCCTGTGCCAGCCGCCATCACGTGCGGTAAAAAGACGTAAACTTTCTGCAGATTCTGCCGATACCTTTCCACAACTGCTGGATGAACAGGTTAAACACGCCGTTTAAGTTTGTTCGCATCGTGGAAAGTCATCCAGCAGCGGGTATCCCCCGCTGCTTTTTTTTTGCCCACGATTTGAATAACGCCTGCGGCTCTCTGGCTTAACTTCCACCAACACGTTACGGACGTAAGGATTTTTTTGTGCTGATCTTATTAGGTTATATCGTTGTTGTCGCATCCGTGTTGGGCGGATATATGCTGGTGGGCGGTCATCTGGGCGCGCTTTACCAGCCTTCCGAGCTGTTAATTATCGGCGGGGCCGCGGCTGGCGCTTTTTTAGTCGGCAATAACGGCAAGTCGATTAAAAAAACGCTAAAAGCGCTGCCGAAGCTAATGCGCGGCTCGAAATACAACAAAGCCCTTTATATGGATTTGATGGCGCTGCTTTATCGCCTGATGGCCAAATCGCGCCAGCAGGGCATGCTGTCGCTGGAGCGCGATATTGAAGATCCGACACAGAGCGAAATCTTTTCTAATTATCCGCGTATTCTCGCCGATAAACAGCTGGTGGACTTTATTACTGATTATTTGCGTCTGATGGTCAGCGGCAACATGAACGCCTTTGAGATTGAGGCGCTGATGGATGAAGAGATCGAAACCTACGAACACGAATGCGAAGTGCCAGCGCAAAGTTTATCCGCCGTCGGTGACGGTCTGCCCGCATTCGGCATCGTGGCGGCGGTAATGGGCGTGGTGCACGCGCTGGCCTCCGCCGATCGTCCGGCCGCTGAGCTGGGCGCGCTGGTGGCGCACGCGATGGTGGGGACATTCCTCGGCATCCTGCTGGCGTACGGCTTTATCTCGCCGCTGTCGTCGGTGCTGCGCCAGAAGTGCGCTGAAACCACCAAGATGATGCAGTGCATTAAGGTCACGCTGCTCTCCAGCCTCAATGGCTACGCGCCGCAGATTGCGGTGGAGTTTGGTCGTAAGACGCTTTATTCCACCGAGCGCCCGTCGTTCAGCGAACTGGAAGAGCACGTACGCAACGCAAAAAATCCGGCTAAACAGACTTCGGACGAAAATGCATGAAGAACGGCAACCGCCCCATAGTGGTGATCAAAAAGCGCAAGCATAAAGGCCACGAAGGCGGCCATGGCTCGTGGAAGATCGCCTACGCCGACTTTATGACGGCGATGATGGCCTTCTTTATGGTGATGTGGCTGATCTCCATCTCCAGTCCGCAGGAGCTGGTGCAGATCGCCGAATATTTTAAAACGCCGCTGAAGGTCGCGCTGACCGGCGGCAAGCGCAGCAGCGACAGCGACAGCCCCATTCCGGGCGGCGGTGATGATGCCACGCGCATCCAGGGCGAAGTGAAAAAAGTCGTCAATATGGATGAGCAGAAGCGCAAGCTGGATGACATTCGCCTGAATCGCCTGCGCGAGAAGCTGGATCAGCTGATCGAGGCGGACCCGCGGCTCAAGGCGCTGCGTCCGCATCTGATTATTAACATGGTGGACGAAGGGTTACGTATTCAGATTATCGACAGCCAGAACCGGCCAATGTTTAAGACCGGTAGCGCGGAAGTCGAACCCTATATGCGCGATATCCTACGCGGCATCGCGCCGCTGCTGAACGATATTCCCAACCGCATCAGCCTGGCGGGCCATACCGACGATTTTCAGTACGCGAATGGCGACCGCGGCTACAGCAACTGGGAGCTTTCAGCCGATCGCGCCAACGCCTCGCGCCGCGAACTGGTAATAGGCGGCCTTGATGGCGGCAAAATACTGCGCGTAGTAGGCATGGCCGACACCATGAAACTGAAAAACCGCGGCGGCAACGATGCCGTTAACCGCCGCATCAGCCTGCTGGTGTTGAACCACGACACTGAAGCAGCAATTGAAAAAGAGAACGCCGAGAGCGACGCCGTACAGGTGAGCGATCCGGCGGCCATTGAAAAGATTACCGCGCCGCCTGTGCCGCAAAGCAGCAGCCCGGTAAACACAGCAGCCCCCTCACAGCCGAGGTGATCCCGTGAGCATGGACATCAGCGATTTTTACCAGACGTTTTTCGATGAGGCCGATGAGCTATTAGCTGATATGGAGCAGCATCTGCTGGGGCTCGATCCCCAGGAGCCGGACTCCGAGCAGCTTAATGCCATCTTCCGCGCCGCCCACTCAATAAAGGGCGGTGCCGGAACCTTCGGTTTTACGGTATTACAGGAAACCACCCACATTCTGGAAAACATTCTGGATGGTGCTCGTCGCGGCGAGATGCAGCTCAGCACCGACATCATCAACCTGTTTTTGGAAACTAAAGATATTATGCAGGAACAGCTCGATGCCTATAAAACCGCGCAGGAGCCAAACGCGGAAAGCTTTAACTACATCTGCGAAGCGCTGCGCCAGCTGGCGTTAGAGGCGAAAGGCCTGCCGGTTGCCGCCCCAGTGGCCGCGGCGGCTGCGCCAGTCGCGCAAGAGGCGCCGGCCAGCAGTGGCCTGCGCGTGCAGCTGGTCAACCTCAAAGAGAAAGAGGTCGACCTGATGCTGGAAGAGCTGAGCAATCTTGGCAGCTTAAGCAATGTGGTGAAGGGTAACGACTCTTTAGAAGCGACTATCGACGGCGTCGGTAAAGACGACATCGTGGCGGTACTCTGCTTCGTTATCGAAGAAGGGCAGATCCGCTTCCCGCAGGCGGACGCCGCTGAAGCCGCGCCGGTCGCCGAACCTGCGCCAGCCGCTCCTGCACCGGTCGCTGAAGCCGCGCCGGTTCAGAGCGCCAGCGTCAGCGAACTGCCGGTTGCGAAGCGCGAAGCCAAACGCGCCGCCGCGCCGGCGAAAAGCAGCGAGTCAAGCAGCATCCGCGTCGCGGTGGAAAAGGTCGATCAGCTGATTAACCTGGTCGGTGAACTGGTTATTACCCAGTCAATGCTGGCGCAGCGCTCCGGCGAACTCGATCCGGTCGCTCACGGCGATCTGCTGAACAGCATGGGGCAGCTGGAGCGCAACGCGCGCGACCTGCAGGAATCGGTGATGTCGATTCGTATGATGCCGATGGAATATGTATTCAGCCGCTTCCCGCGTCTGGTACGCGATCTGGCGAGCAAGCTGGGTAAAGAGGTGGAACTGACGCTGCTCGGCAGCTCGACCGAACTCGATAAGAGCCTGATCGAACGTATTATTGACCCCTTAACGCACCTGGTGCGCAACAGCCTCGACCACGGCATTGAGTCGCCGGAAAAACGTCTGGCGGCGGGCAAAGTGGCGACCGGCAATCTGACGCTTTCAGCGGAACATCAGGGCGGCAATATCTGTATCGAAGTCTCTGACGATGGCGCTGGCCTGAACCGCGAGCGCATTCTTGCCAAAGCGCTCTCGTCCGGCCTGCCGGTCAGCGAAAACATGACCGACGAAGAGGTCGGCATGCTGATCTTCGCACCGGGCTTCTCCACCGCTGAGCAGGTCACCGACGTATCGGGCCGCGGCGTCGGCATGGATGTGGTCAAGCGAAACATCCAGGAGATGGGTGGCCATGTGGAGATCGCTTCGAAGCAGGGTAAAGGCACCACTATCCGTATCCTGCTGCCGCTGACGCTGGCGATCCTCGACGGTATGTCAGTACGCGTCGCGGACGAAGTGTTTATCCTGCCGCTCAACGCGGTAATGGAATCTCTGCAGCCGCGCAGCGAAGAGCTGAAGCCGCTGGCGGGCGGCGAGTGCGTGCTGGAAGTGCGCGGCGAGTACCTGCCGCTGGTTGAGCTGTGGAACGTGTTTGACGTCCAGGGCGCGAAAACCGAGGCGACGCAGGGTATCGTCGTCATCCTGCAGAGCGCGGGCAAGCGTTACGCGCTACTGGTCGATCAGCTCATTGGCCAGCATCAGGTGGTTGTGAAAAACCTGGAGAGCAACTATCGCAAGGTGCCTGGCATCTCTGCCGCCACCATCCTCGGCGACGGCAGCGTCGCGCTGATCGTTGACGTGTCGGCGCTGCAATCGCTCAACCGTGAAAAACGTGTGGCCGGCGCGGCCGCCTGACTGATAACAAAAGGGTAGAAAAATGACTGGAATGGCAACCGTGACCAAAATCGCCGGCGAAACCGTCGGCCAGGAGTTCCTGGTATTTACGCTGGGAGACGAAGAGTACGGAATCGATATTCTTAAGGTGCAGGAGATCCGTGGCTACGATCAGGTCACGCGCATCGCCAACACGCCGGAATTTATTAAAGGCGTTACCAATCTGCGCGGCGTTATCGTGCCGATTATCGACCTGCGCGTGAAGTTTTCCCAGCCGGACGTCGAGTACAACGACAACACCGTGGTCATCGTGCTGAATCTGGTACAGCGCGTAGTCGGCATTGTGGTGGACGGCGTTTCTGACGTGCTGTCGCTGACGCAGGATCAGATCCGTCCTGCGCCGGAGTTCGCCGTCACTATGTCTACCGAATACCTGACCGGTCTCGGCGCGCTCGGCGAGCGTATGCTGATTCTGGTGGATATCGAGAAGCTGCTGAGCAGCGAAGAGATGGCGCTGATGGATACGCTGCGCAGCGCGTAAGCCTCTTCTCACAGGCCGGGATAAACCGGCCTGTGATTATTTATCTTCTGAATCAAACAGAAACATATTTTAAATATCCTTAGCGCGCTAAATATATTCCGCTCCCCGCCGATACCTTTATTGCTTGATCTTCTACTTTCCCAGGGCTCCCTATGTTAACCAAAATTCGCGTAGTCACCAGTTTATTACTGGTTTTACTGATGTTTGGCCTGTTCCAGGCTTTTTCAGGAGCAGTGTTCTTCTCGGCATTAAGCGATGATAAAACCAGCTTTAACGTGTCGCAGCTTGCCAGCAAAAACCTTGAGGCGCTCAACGATGCCTATATGAGCCTCAACCAGAGCCGTGTAGTGCTGACGCGTGTTCAACTGCGAATCGCTAACAGCAAGCTGGATGGTAAAGCGCCGGATATCGCATCGCTGTTTACCGACAGCCAGAACTTCCAGCAAACGGCGGCTAAAAAGTTCGATCTGTTTAAAACCACGCCAGACACGCCGGGACAAGACGCGGCGCTCAATAACCGTCTGATGGACGCCTATGGCGCCTATGCGACGGCGCTGACGCAGATGCAGGCGGCGCTGGTAGCCAATAATCTCGACGAAGCGGGCAGGGTGCCGGTTGCGCCTAACCAGAACGCATTTCTTAAGATCTATACCGACTGGCGCGCCAACCAGGCGCACCTCTCCGAGCTGGGCGTAGAGAAAAATGCCAGCGCCTATACCCGTATGCTGTGGATCCTCGGCGCCATTATGGTACTGGTCGTGCTGGCTATCGCGCTGTGCTGGGTTGGCCTGCGCCGCGTGCTGATCAACCCGCTGAATGGCAGCATCGCGCACATTCAGCAGATTGCGCAGGGCGACCTGACCCAACCGATTGTGGTGGAAGGGCGCAACGAGATGAGCCAGCTGGCCGCCAGCCTGCATGAGATGCAGCAGGCGCTGGTGAGCACCGTCAGCAACGTGCGCGACGGTTCTGACGCCATCTTTACCGGCGCCAGCGAAATCTCCGCAGGCAACAACGATCTCTCCGCCCGCACCGAAGAGCAGGCGGCGTCGCTGGAGCAGACCGCCGCCAGCATGGAGCAGCTGACCGCGACCGTGAAGCAGAACGCTGAAAACGCCCGTCAGGCGTCGCAGCTGGCGCTGAGCGCCTCGGAAACCGCGCAAAAAGGCGGCAACGTGGTGGATGGCGTGGTGAAAACCATGAGCGACATCGCCGGCAGCTCAAAGAAGATCGCCGATATTACCAGCGTTATCGACGGCATCGCCTTCCAGACCAACATCCTGGCGCTGAACGCTGCGGTGGAAGCGGCGCGCGCAGGCGAACAGGGCCGCGGCTTTGCCGTGGTGGCGGGCGAGGTGCGCAGTCTGGCGCAGCGCAGCGCCCAGGCGGCAAAAGAGATCAAGTCGCTGATTGAAGATTCGGTGAACCGCGTCAATGCCGGTTCACAGCTGGTAGGCACCGCGGGCGAGACCATGAGCGATATCGTTAACGCGGTAACGCGCGTGACCGACATTATGGGCGAAATCGCTTCGGCGTCGGACGAGCAGAGCCGCGGTATCGACCAGGTAGGGCAGGCGGTAACGGAGATGGATCGCGTTACGCAGCAGAACGCCTCGCTGGTGGAAGAGTCAGCAGCAGCGGCAGCCTCGCTGGAGTCGCAGGCGAGCCGCCTGAGCCAGTCGGTGGCGGTCTTCAAGATCCCGCGCGCGGCAGCGACTGTCGGCACGCGACATGCCCAGATTGCGGCGCCGGTACCCAGCGCCTCCGCGCCGCGCAAGGCACTGGCCGCGCCCGGTAGCGACGCCAACTGGGAAACCTTCTGATCGGGCTAATCGCACAGGCGCATGTTAATACCGGGCGTTAGCCCGGTATTTTTTTTGCCGTTTCAATGCAATCCAGCCTCACGTTCCGCTTACAAAACCTTCAAAACGGTAAAAACAGCTAAACAGGCTCAGGTCTGGCGATGTCGCGCCGATAGAGAGCCTGCACGATTTTTTATGACTCCCGGGAAAACGATATGTTGAAACGAATCAAAGTGGTGACCAGCCTGATCGCCGTACTGGCGATTTTTAGCCTGCTGCAGCTGACGTCGGGCGGGCTGTTCTGGTCCGCGCTTCAGAAAGATAAAGATGCCTTTGCGCTGGCGCAGGTCTCTACCCAAAACGTGACGGCGATGACCGATGCGTGGATCGCGCTTAACCAGACGCGCATCACCCTTAACCGCGCCATGCTGCGCCTGCAGAGCAGCACGGCGGCGCAGATCAATGGCGGTCAGTTAGACCAGCTGGTGCAACAAACTGAGCAACAGCTGGCGCAGGCCGATCGCAACTTTAAAGTCTATTACGATCTGCCTTCTACGCCCGGACTGGACGTGGCGCTGCGGGATAAGCTGGAGGCGCAGTACGCCAGCTATCACGATGGCCTGGCCGGTATGCTGGAGCGCCTGAAGGCGCGCGATCTGGAGGGGATGTTCCGCTTCAATATCGAACAGATCCAGACCAATATGCAGGACGCCTACAGCGAATGGCGCACGAAGCAGACGGCGCTTGCCGCGCAGGGCGCAGAGCAGAACCAGCGTGCATTTGTGCAGATGATGTGGCTGCTGGCGGCCGTGGCGCTGCTGGTGACCAGCGTGGTCGTCGCCTGCTGGTTCGGCCTGCGGCATGTGCTGATCCAGCCGCTGCACCAGCTGCTGACCCATATTCGCACCATTGCGGCGGGCGATCTTACCCAGCCGATTGAGGTGGAAGGGCGCAACGAGATGAGCCAGCTGGCGAACGGCCTGCAGGAGATGCAGCAGGCGCTGGTGAGCACCGTCAGCAACGTGCGTGACGGCTCCGACGCCATCCTGAGCGGCGCCAGTGAAATCGCAGCGGGCAACAACGATCTCTCCGCCCGCACCGAGGAGCAGGCGGCGTCGCTGGAGCAGACCGCCGCCAGCATGGAGCAGCTGACCGCGACCGTGAAGCAGAACGCCGAGAAC